>CAIRDJ010000353.1 GCA_903877335.1 uncultured Chloroflexota bacterium
ACCACGCCTGCGTAGGCATAAATGCCTGTATCCGCTGGTCCCAAAATGCGGAGCATGACGAACGCAAACACGAAGTCAATTCCCCGATTGAACAAGTTCAATACAATGGGGGCAAAGCTGTTGCGTGCTAAAAGGGCTTTGCCGTGTGTATCCTTTTCAATGACGAAGCGTTGCCACGCCCACACCCCACCCAACAACAACGCGACTAGGCTTCCAATCAGCGTGCCAAAAAGCCCCACCTGAAAACTCAAGGGACTGTATACGAGGCGTAACGTTGCGCCATCGGGCACATCGACCAGCGCAATCCCCATGAAGTTCTCTTGCACACGTTCTACCTTGCGCTCGCTCTCTTGTTGGTTGCCGTCTTGTGTCACCGTCTGTAGATAGGCCCTCCACCCTGTGAAATAGCTTTGGCTAATCACCAACCAACTTGTATCGGGTGCATCCTTCAAATCAATGATGACCTCGCGCCCGGTGGTAGCAAGCACTCCCGCAGGAACGTAATGGGAGGGCACTATCGCCTCGGTGGGTTGGTCAGCTTGGGGGATGAAGTAGGCTCGTGGGAGGGCATGGTTGCTCTCCCAAACCCGCACCGCTTCGTCCTGATAGACTTTGTGATAGCCTGCTACATCGCTCAGGTCGGTTGTGCGGTGGGTGAGGACATAGCGCACATTCAGCAGGTGTAAGCGGTCAGCGGTGAGCGCATCCCGATAGTTGAAGGGCACACTGGACGGGTAGACCGTGTAAAGCGGGGCGATACGGTTGTAATCCAACTGGACTTGGGGGGCAAGCTGGCGCATGTAATCCACGTATTGGCGTGGGATGATGCTTTCATAACCGCGAACGTCCTCTAAACCGAATTGCCAACCTAAGTTAGCGTGCATGAGGGGGCGTTGGTTAGGATCATCTAACGTGATATATCGCCAACCATCGGGTTGCCCTTGCAACCATTCGATCACCGGTGGGGTGAAGCGCAACAGCGCGGGGTCACTGTGAGGATTGAAGCCGATCTGGGTGACTGTCAGATCTAGCGCGGTGAGCATAACCGCCCCCAATGCGACCCAGCGTACACCACGCTTTGCCAACAAAATGATCGTTCCGCTGGCAACCAGCATCAACGCTAACCACCCACCGTTGATGACGAGATGGCTATAAAAGGCTTGGGCGTGTGGGAAGGCGGTTTCCGCTTTTGCCAACCCCAAGAAAACCCGCTCAACAAGTGGGGCAAGCGGAGCATAGGCGATCACACCTAGCCCAAGTCCACCTGCCAGTACCACTCCACCTACAATCAATCCCCAACCCAACCAACGCTTCAGGCGTGGGCGTTCAGGTTGGGTCAGCTGATCCATGCCAAACCCTGTCAACACCGCCACTGCCAGCGTCACGGCAAGCACCCAGCGAAAGGGCGTGTGTGCCTGATTCAAACCCGGCAACCCATAGTACAGCACGGCGTAAGTGGGCAACCCGAACATGAAACTCAAACTGATTAGCCCCAATCCTACGAATATGCCACGATAGGGGAGTCGTGATGGGGTATTGCCCATCAGCGCGTACAGCGTCAACACCAGCGGAAGGATGCCTACATATAACGCCCCCTCAACATAGTTTTTGATTCCCCAATCTGTATGTTGAATTGCCTGCCCCAAATGATTGACCGTCACGGGGAGGGTGCGTCCGCTGAAGACATCCCAATAGGTATGCTGTGCAGGGCTACCATAGAAATTGGGCATGAGATACTGGATGAGGTCACGCATGGGGTGGGCATAGCCAAGCGTCTCTTGAAAGGTTGCCCCATCTGCTCGCCAGTTGGTACTCACCAATTCATACAAGGGAATGAACTGAATAGCCCCAATGCAGATGCCCAATATCCCCATCACTGCCAAGTGTAAGAAGCGTGCCAGTGCCCCTCGCAAGCCGTGCGCTCCCTCGCGGTTGCTGTCCCAAGCCTGCGCGATGATTCGTATCGTGCTATAAAACGCCGTTATCAAGATGGCGTAGTAGGTGATCTCGACATGACCGGCGAAGATATTCATGCCCAGTATTCCAGCCCCCAGCATGATCCACGGGATCACAGCTTCGCGCCCCCAGATGGGTTCACGGCGAATGATGAATTCACTCATCAACAATAGTAGGGGAATCCAAACTGACGCGCCCAACATCATCGGGAAGACCGCCCCCGCCACCAAGAAACCGCATAATTGCCACGTCACCCCAGAGACCACCGCCGAAAGCGGACGCACCCCCAACGCGCGAACGAAGATCGACATGCTCCACCCACACAACCACAAGTTGATGACCGTGAACCACCCAAAAGCACTCTCTAGGGGCAACACATAGTAGATCAAGTTGAGGGGGTAAAGTGTCGAAGGTTGCCCTGCTGCCATGAAGGGGATGCCTCCCAACTGATAGGGATTCCACAACGGCACTTCGCCCTGTTGAAGATTCGCCTTGATGAAGGCTTTCCATTGTAGGTTCTGCAACACCAAATCACTGACGAGCGCGTTATACGGCACACTGGGCGCGTTCACCACTTCTCGATAGGTGGCGTAAGGCTCAAACTGATACAGGTTCTCAGTGGGTAAAAGCGTCCGCCCGCCGAGTGTTTGTTGCCAAAACAAGATCATCGGACAGCTTAACAGAACGAGCGCAAGCAGGGTTTCTCTCAAAAGTTGGGAACGTGTGGAAAGGGACATAGCACATCTTTCACATCATTTGGCACGGGTAGGATTGCCCGTAGTATAGGGAGGGAGCGGGTAGGGTGCAAGCGGTTGGCGATTTTTCACACATCTTCAAAATAGGAGTGGGGGCGTTCATCACCCGTCTTGCATCCACTTGACATCAAGTGACCCTTCCGCAGACGCGCCAATGCACCCCCACAAGTAACCCAAATCGGTCAATGTGCGTGGGGTTGTTCAGGTAAAAACAACACGATGGTCAGCAATGCGCCGCATGCTGTTAGGAGTGCCAAAATGAATAACGCAGGATACCCTCGTTGCTCAACAATCGTCCCGCCGATCAACGGGGCAACGAGTGAGGTGATCGCAATCAGGGTGCTGGATAAACCGGTGTAGATCGGACGTTGTTCGGGAGTGGTATAGCCAACTAGCCAGTTGATATAGGCGTAAATCAAACTGCCGCTGGAGAAACCAGCTAACCAGAAACTCACGTACAACGGGTAAATCAGGTCATTGGTGGCGGCAAGGGCAAAAATTGGGGAAAGAACCGAACATCCTAATGCAAGAATCATCGCGCGACGGTTACTGCGTGCCCCAAGCAACGCAAACACAAGAGACCCACACAGTCCGCCGATGGTTTGAATCGCCAATAAAGTGGGAACCGCCACGGCACTCGATAAACCCAAATTAACGGTTGCAAATCCAATGTAATACGGGGCGGTCATCATGAACAAGGCAGTGAAAATGCGTGCGGTGATGTATGCCCGATAGGATCGATCAACGAGTAGGATACGGATTAAATGTGGTAAAAAGTCCTGCAATGATTGAACGCTTTTGGTTTCGCTTCCCCCAACCAACTCCGTCATGAATATCCCCGGCAAGATCGAAAGCGCATAGAATGCGCCGGAGATGGCAAACAAGATCGCATAATTATTGGGAAAAGCATAATCGCTCAGTATAAATCCCACGAGTGGGGCAACCAATAACATGCTGATGCTGGTGATCGTCGTCGTCAACCCAAACATTCGTGCCCGCCAACGGTTATTCAAGCTACTCCCTATCATTTCAACATAGGGAACTACGACCAATCCATCGCCAATGCTGGCAATTGCATAGCAAATGGCAAACGCAATTAAAATTAAGGTCGGTTGCTCTTTACCAACCATGATCGTGAATAAGCCGAACAAAATGACAACCCAGCGGACGAATAAATTTGGAAGGATGAACCACGGTTTTTTGTGAGGAGAACCCACAATCAGACGTGCGATGATTAATTGTGGGAGCGTGTTGCCGATACTAAAAAAATTACTGAGCAATCCTACCAAGACTTGTGATTTCGTGAGGTGTCCTAAAAAGTCAGGAATGACAGTGGTTGTACCCGCCAGATTGTAGCCTATATTGAATAAAGCGTTATCTAATAAGAAGTAGATGAAGTTACGACGATAAATCCGCTCGCGCTGATCTGACGAAAGCGAGCTTGAAAAATGAAAACCCATGAAGCGACCATTCAAGTTCAGTATTCTGACGCTCTATCCTAAACGGTTCTTCCCATAGGAAAATACCCAACTTCAGGAGGTCACTGCACGGGTGGAGGTTCAGGGCGCGTCAATCGCTTCGTACTGTCTATCAACTGTGCACCGGCTCGTGCGTTCTTCTATGGTTACAACTTGCAAGAGCCGAGTGCACTACAACGGGACTACGCCTGTTTTTTGCGTTCCATCTCAATTAGTTCACGCCGCAGGGTTTTACCGACTGAAGTCTTGGGTAGCTCGCTCACAAATTCAACGCGACGCGGCACTTCATAATCTGCCAAGTGCTTGGCAGCAAAATCAATGATCTGCTGAACAGAGGGCGTGGCATGCTCCGCTTTGATGACGATCCACGCTTTGAGCGTTTCTAACCCTGCCTTTTCGGGGTGGGGAATGGCGGCTACCCCCACTTCAGCAATGTCGGGGTGTTCTGCTAACGCCTTTTCGACCACTGAAGGATAGACATTGAAGCCTCCAATGAGTGCCATGTCCTTTTTGCGATCAACAATGTAAAAGTAGCCATCTTGATCCATCTTCCCAATATCCCCGGTGTAGAACCAGCGTTTGCCGTCCCGTATTCGCATTGCCTTATCGGTTTCGGTGGGCATGTTGTGGTAATGTTCCATCAAAATGGGTCCTGCCATCACCAATTCGCCAATCTCCCCTACGGGTACATCCTGCTCATCATCTTCCAAACTGACGATGCGCATATCCATATCCGGGAAGGGCAAGCCGATCGACCCAACGCGGTTTTCTCCCAGGAGGGGGTTACAATGGGTCGCGGTGGGTGCTTCGCTCATGCCGAATCCTTCCATGATGACCCCACCGCTCAAGCGTTCAAACTCACGTTTGACGGCAGGAGGCAACGGGGCAGAGCCACTAATGCAGGCGCGGATCGAGCGTAAGTTATATTTCCCCTCTTGCACATCTTTACGATTGTTGATGGCGTTGAAGAGAGCAGGGACGCCCATGAACAAGGTGGGCTTGAAGGTGTCAATGGTGTCCAACACATCCGTGATGTCGCGGGCATTGGGCACCAGGTAGACAGGCGCGCGCAACCCCACGGCAAAACTTAAAACCGCCACCATCCCAAATACATGAAACATCGGGATTGCCCCTAGAAAGCTGTCGGGTTGATCGCTGGTCTGCCCCAAGTAAGCCTTACATTGCAACGTGTTGGCAACCAATGCCTTGTGCTTTGAAGCTGCCGCCTTAGCAACGCCCGTCGTCCCCCCTGTATATTGGAACAACGCCATGTCCTCATGGCTAATCGCCACATTGGATTTCTTACCGTCGTGCTGTTGCAGCAACTCATGAAACCAGCGATCTTGTGCCTTCAACTGCTCAATGTAGTGCCCATCCTTCTTTTCCCGCGAGAGCGAAAATAAGAAACGCGCAAAGCCTTGTAGATATTGTTTGTATTGGGCAACAATCACAGATTGAATGGTGGTTTGTGGGCGAAGCCGTTGCACCTGCTCGTAGAACAAGGACATACAAATCACAATGCGAGCATGACTATCATTGATTTGGTGTGCCATTTTGGGGTCGGGGTAGGTGGGGTTGACGGCAGCTACAATGCCCCCCGCTTTCAAAACAGCGTAGAACGATACCACGAAGGCAACCGAGTTTGGCATGATGATGGCGACTGCTTCCCCTTTTTGTAGCCCCATCTCAACTAAGGCATGCGCCAGCGCGTCCGACGCGCGGTTGAGTTCTGCATACGTCATTTGGGTATGCAAGCGTCCTAAACGTCCTAAGATCGAGGGCAGGCGCGTGCTGGTGACGAGGGCGACATGGTTCGGTGTTTGTTCTGCTGCCTGTACCAAGAAAGATGGCAAAGTAATTTCAGGATAAGGCTCAAGGGTTTTGGGCACAAAGCTATCGTAGGCATTTGTCCAAGGGCGATCACTGTATTTGACCATTGTAAGATTCCTCTTTAATCAATCAACAAAACAAGCGTGTAATTTCAACTAAGTATACCCATTACAGAGAAAATGGTCAACTAATCCGCTTCACCAATTGTAATTGTTGGGTGAATGCTTGTGGAAGGCGGACGATTTGCCCCTCTTTGCTCATGCAAATATGGGCACTGGTAGCAGTAACATGTAGGGACTGCGTAGCGTGGTCAATGACCTCATATCCAAAGACAAGGCTACGGCTCTTGAGGCTTTCTAGCCACGTGCGCACCGTCAACTGTTGACCATAACGCGCTACTCGTTTGTACTGCACCGTGACTTCCGTCACCATTAGAAAGAACCCATCCTGTTCAAATTGCGCATAACTATAGCCATGCTCGCGCGAGTAATGGCTACGTCCTTCCTCTAAATAAACCAAGTAACTGGCATGATGCACCACTCCCATTGCATCTGTTTCGGCATATCGCACATAAAAACTGGTTTCGGTAATCGCTTTGGTTGTCACTGACATGTTGAATCTTTCATGTGTTTTTGAAACATTTTGGGGTACACTGCTACGCAGAATTTTAATTCACTTTTTCGGAGACCGCTATAAATGATTCGTGTTGCAAATGCGCCATGCTCGTGGGGAATTATTGAGAATATCGACGGTGAACGCACCACTTATGAACAGGTTATCAATGAAATCCAACAAACTGGTTACATTGGTACAGAACTGGGGGATTGGGGGTTCATGCCCACCGATCCTCTCCGCTTATCGGCGGAGTTACAAAAACGAGAGCTGACCTTGCTGGGGTCTTGGGTGAGTGTGTTTTTACATGATGCCAGCAAACATGCCGAGAGCGAAGCAGAAGTGGTGCGGACTGCACGTCTCTTGAAAGCGGTTGGTGGGGAATCCACCGTGATTGTTTTGGGGAATGACCCGTATGGCGATCCTATGCGCAATTTGTATTCTGGTCGCGTCACTCCTGAACAAGGAATGAGCGAGGCGCAATGGGATGTTTTTGCCAACGGCGCAAACCGCATCGCACGCACGGTCATGAATGAAACGGGCTTGCGCACGGTCATTCACCACCATGTAGGCACCTGGATTGAAACCCCTGCCGAAACCGACCGCCTGCTACAAATGACGGATCCTACTATTTTGGGCTTGGTCTTTGATACGGGTCACTGGACATTTGCCGGCGGAGATGCGGTTGAAGGCATCCGTAAGCATGCGGACCGCATTTGGCACGTACACTTCAAAGACTGTGATACTGCTGTTGCGGCGCGTTCACGTGTCGAAGGTTGGGATGGACCCACATCCGTAGGGCATGGCGTATTCTGTGAATTGGGCAAGGGTGGGGTTGACTTCCCAGCGGTTCTACAGGCGTTACAAGATATTCAATACAACGGTTGGATTGTGGTTGAACAGGATGTTTTGCCCGGTATGGGAACGCCTAAGGACAGCGCACAACGCAACCGTGACTATCTAACCAGCATTGGATTGTAAAGCGAGATAGGCTTCATGAGCGACCAACTGACCCATTTAGATGCCCAAGGCAATGCTGTTATGGTGGATGTCGGGGATAAACCGAATTCGGAGCGGGTGGCTATTGCAGAAGGTTATGTAGTCATGGAGCAGAATACCTTGCAACTCATTCGTGAAGGACATCTCAAAAAAGGGGATGTCCTGACCGTGGCGAAGATCGCGGGTATCATGGGTGCGAAGCAAACCGCCACCCTCATCCCGCTGTGTCACCCCATCCCACTCACCAAAATTCAGCTCGACCTGTCTTTGGATGAGGTTCGCTGTGCCGTGCACATTGTGGCAACGGTGCGCACGTTGGGTAAAACAGGAGTGGAGATGGAAGCCCTTACGGCAGTGACCGTTGCGGCGCTCACCATTTATGACATGGCAAAGGCGGTTGACCGCGCGATGCGCATCAGTGAGGTTCGCTTGCTAGAAAAGCGCGGTGGCGTTCATGGTGATTATGTGGCAAGGGTGGTTTAACCATGCGAGTAAAAATATTGTTGTTCGCCTTATTGAAAGACCTTGCCCACACCAACCGCTTTGAAGTCACCTTCACGGAGGCCCCCGTCACCATCGCACAGGTGCGCCAAGCTGTGGCACAGGCACACCCCCAACTAGAAAAACAAATGCAGATTGCTATTGCTGCTTGCAATCAAGAGTTTGCCAACCCTACCGATCATGTGAAAGATGGGGACGAGGTGGCGTTCTTCCCACCAGTCAGCGGGGGGAATTTGCATAAACCCCTCTTCACACGAATAACCACCGATCCAGTCAATCATGATGAGCTTATCCGTTTCGTGACCACCCCTGCCACTGGGGCGGTTGTCACCTTTTCGGGCGTGGTGCGCGGGACAACCACGCGCCAAGAGGGAACATTACAGACCGATCATTTAGAGTACGAAGCCTATCACGAGATGGCAGAAGCAAAGATGAGCCAAGTCGCTCAAGAGATTTGGGAACGCTGGGAAAGTGTGCAAGGCGTGGCTATTGTCCAACGCATTGGCAAACTTGAAGTGGGTGAGAACACAGTGGTGATTGCCTGCTCGACAGGGCATCGGGGAGATGGTGGGTTTGAAGCAGCACGCTATGGGATTGACCGCTTAAAAGAAATTGTGCCCGTGTGGAAAAAAGAAGTTCACGGTAATCAATCCAATTGGGTGATTGGTGACTATACTCCCACCGCGTCCGATAACCACCCATGAACGAAAGGCTTACTGCCTTTCAGCCTACTGATAAAAGTGAGTGTTTGTTAAATCCTACGTGACATGCGTGTGTTGCCGATGTATGATAATACTGACCAGTCAGTATTTTACGGACGACACAACATGACCGATGATCTCAAAACCGCCGAAGCGACCACAAAAGACCGCATCTTAGATGCAGCGTTGACCATCTTCTCCAATCAAGGGTATCACGAGACGCGCCTTGATGAAGTGGTCAACGAGGCAAAAGTCTCTAAGGGGTCTATCTACTTCCATTTCCCCAACAAAGAACAGCTGTTTTTAGCATTGGTTGACCAATTTGCCGACAAGCTGGAGCGTAGCGTTGCCGAAGCAACTCACGGCGAAACGGTCAACATGCGTCGCGTTCAGCTTGCTTTGGATGCCATCCTTGCCACCTTCAGCAAGTATCGTCGCCCCGCCAAAATTTTGTTGGTGCAAGCGGTTGGTTTGGGGGCATCTTTTGA
>CAIRDJ010000354.1 GCA_903877335.1 uncultured Chloroflexota bacterium
GTGGGCAATCCCAACGCCGAACCGCA
Organism: uncultured Chloroflexota bacterium; assembly: GCA_903877335.1. Taxonomy (GTDB): domain Bacteria; phylum Chloroflexota; class Anaerolineae; order Aggregatilineales; family Phototrophicaceae; genus CAIRDJ01. The sequence continues at coordinate 27 of CAIRDJ010000354.1, forward strand.
CTACGCCCAACAGGTGCAAGCCCTGTTGGATACGCTAGACTTGCGCCAACATGTGCAACTGGCGGGCTTTGTCAGTGATGAGGAACTACTGGGCTGGTATGGGGTGGCGGACGTGTTCGCGCTTCCGTCGTTGAACGCGGGTTGGAAGTTTGAGGGCTTTGGTTTGGCGCACCTCGAAGCCAGTGCTGCTGGTTTGCCAGTGGTGGGCACGCGCGGTTGTGGGGCGGAGGATGCCATTTTAGACGGAGAGAGCGGTTACTTGGTATCACAATCGGCACTTGAAACCGAGTTGCCGCGCGTCCTCATCCAGTTGTTACAGGATGCGCCCTTGCGCCAAAGCATGGGGCAAGCTGGCAAAGCCCATGCCCAGCGCATGACGTGGGATCGAACCGCGCTTGCCGTGCTCCAACTCTATCAAGCGACGCTCCACGAACGCCCATAACCCCCTGTTGCTGTATAGCCATCCGCGCTGGAGTGCTTGCAATTCCCCCCTCTATTGCTCTATACTTTGGCGGTTGGGCTTTTTTATGGAAATCATACAAGTTTACAATAAGCCAAATTGTGCAAATTTTATGAGGGGAGACGTGAGGCATGCAAACATCTTTAGCATTGGGCGAAAAGTCACAGGCGATCATTGAACGTGACAGCGAGGTGATGTCTGGATCGATCGTTCCGCGCTATCCATTCGTGATTGAACGGGGAGCAGGGGCGCGGGTTTGGGACGTAGAGGGCAAAGAATATATCGACTTGGCAGCTGGAATTGCCGTCACCTCCACCGGTCATTGTCACCCGAACGTGGTCAAGGCGATTCAAGAGCAAGCAGAAAAATTTATTCATATTGCCGGCACCGATTATTATTATGATGTTCAAGTGCGCCTTGCAGAAAAACTTGCACAAATTGCCCCCTTTGCTGGGGACGCACGGGTCTTCTTGACCAACAGCGGAACAGAGACGATTGAGGGTGCGCTCAAGCTGGCGCGGTGGTACACCGGACGAAGCCAGGTCATCGCCTTCTTCGGGAGCTTTCACGGACGCTCAATGGGTGCGCTCTCGCTCACATCGAGCAAGATCGTGCAGCGCAGAGGGTTCTCCCCGCTGATCCCCGGCGTGCATCATGTCCCCTACAATAACCCCTATCGCTGTGGGCATCAACGCCAAGAGACGGAATGTCGGGCACATTGCACATGTGCCAGCTACATCGAAAACATGCTGTTTCAGCGCACGGTTGATCCACAAGATGTAGCTGCCATCGTGCTAGAAAGCATTCAGGGGGAGGGGGGCTATGTTGTGCCTGATGCCCGTTTCGTACAGGAACTGCGCGAATTGTGTGACCGTCACGGCATCCTCTTGATTGTGGATGAGGTTCAAAGTGGGATTGGGCGCACGGGCAAGTGGTGGGCTATCGAACACTTTGGCGTAGAGCCAGACATTGTATGTTCTGCGAAGGGGATCGCCAGCGGGATGCCGTTGGGGGCCATCATCGCCCGCAAGGAGATCATGAGTTGGGAAGTGGGCGCACACGGTAGCACCTATGGGGGCAACCCAATTTGTTGTGCCGCCGCTTTGGCAACCCTCGACCTAATCGAAACGGAATACATGGCAAATGCTCAAACACAAGGGGCATTCTTGCTGGACGCGCTCGAAGAATTGCGCTCCCATCACCCCACCATGCGCCATGCTCGCATTGACGGAAAGGGCTTGATGGTGGGCGTGGAGTTGGTCTTGGATGAAAACCGCACCCCTGCCAAAGTTATCCGCGATGATGTCGAGTTGGTGGGCATCGAAGAAGGCGTGTTGATTTTGGGCGCGGGCACCAGCTCAATCCGCTTCTGCCCAGCACTGATGATTGACGAAGCCACCTTGAGCGAGGGCTTACAACGCTTTGACCGCGCCCTCACTCGCGCCGAACAAGCAGTTGGTCTATAGCGACCCACCAAACTTTAGGGAGGGACATTAGCCCCTCCCTAAGCGAGGGCTACAAAACAATATTGACTTTGGGTTCAGGTTGACCGGGGCGACCCGCCACGAAGATCACCTTCTTGGGGGCTTGTCCGTTCAAGAAGCGTTGAACGCTCTCGTTACTCAACGCCAACACGGTAGCATCTTCTTGACTGATGCTTGCTTCCACCTTGAGGGTGGCACGCAGTTTCCCGTTGACCATGACCACCAAGTCTAGCTCATCATCTTGCGCCTTGTTGGGGTCATAAACTGGGAACGCCTGCTGGTGGATGCTATATGCACCGCCCATGTGCGCCCACAATTCGTCCGCTAGGTGCGGGGTGAAGGGTGCCATGAGCAACAAGGTCTGGCGGAGCGCGTCCTTCCAAGTTACCTGCCCAACTTCCCCAACTTTCGACGCATTCTTCAACTCGTTGCGGAGGGTCATCAGGGCGGCAATGGCGGTGTTGAAGCTGAAGGCGGTTAAACTGTCTTCCACCTGTTTGATGGTCTTGTGAACGGTGCGTTCTAAGGCGCGGTTAGCACTGGGCGTGCCCTCTCCGCTGACGCTTTGATTCACCACCAGATCATAGACATCGTGCAACCAGCGCACCACGCCCTTAATTTGTTCTTCGCCCCACGGTCCGCCCTTTTGCCAGTCAAAGCCGAACATCAGATAAGCGCGAACGGTATCGCTCCCGTATTGTTCCACCAGTTTATCGGGGTCAACCACATTGCCACGACTCTTGGACATGCGTTGTACTTCGAGGTGATGCTTCAACTGATTGACGTTGTTGTCGCCGGGAATGGA
>CAIRDJ010000355.1 GCA_903877335.1 uncultured Chloroflexota bacterium
ATCTTGTCTGCTTTCATGATGGTAGAAAGGCGGTGCGCGATGATGAGCATCGTGCGTTCGTGTTGAATTTTCTGTAGCGAGTCTTGAATCAGTTTTTCTGATTCACTGTCTAGGTTACTCGTGGCTTCATCCAAGATCATGATCTCGGTGTTGCGGAGGATGGCGCGTGCCAGCGAAAGCCGTTGGCGTTGCCCGCCAGACAAGCGATAGCCACGCTCTCCAATCACCGTTTCATAGCCCTCCGCCAGTTGCACAATGAAATTATGCGCATTGGCAAGACGGGCAGCTTCGACCACGTCGTCAAAGGTGGCATCTGGACGGCTCACTTGAATGTTGTACAGCACGCTGCGGTGGAACAAAAAGGGTTCTTGATCCACCACGCTGATATGGTCACGCCAGTCAGAAAGGCTCAAGTCGCGCAGGTCTACGCCATCCACCAAAATACGTCCATAGGTTGGCTCGAACAGACCAAGCAACACATCCGCTGTGGTAGACTTCCCCGCGCCCGATTCCCCCACAAGCGCAACCGTTGTTCCGCGCTCAATGTCAAACGTCACCCCGTTGAGGGCTTTGTTCTCCCCCACAATATACTGTAATTCGACATCCTCATAGCGGATGCGGTCGTGTAGCCCATGAAAAGGGGCGAGCGAGCGTGGAGCTTGCAGTTGACTCGTGATTTCAAGCATGTCCGCCAATTCAACCAGATGCAACTGATACGAAGCAAAACTGGTGATGATGCCATTGAACTGGGCAAGGCGTGGGACAATTCGCCACAGCGCAAGCATGAAAACAATGATGCCTGGGAGTGTGTCTGCGTTCAACCCGCCTGCGAAGAAGTAGCCAATCACGATGAACGCCGTCACAGAAAGCAAGGCAGTGATCTCTAGGATGGGGGAGATTAACAAGCGCAGCGCGTTCCCGCGGTAGTGAACTTCGCGCTCGAGGTTTGCCAGCTCGCGCGTGGCTTCAATGGTGCGGTGATTCTGGTTCATGATGGTGAGCAACCGCAACGCTTGCACATTCTCAAAAATTTGCTGGTTGAACCTCTTGCGATTTTCAAAGGAGATTTGTTCGTAATGGTGGATGCGCTGCGTAATGACGAATAGCCCGATGCCGATCAACCCGAAGACAGCGAAAGTCGCCAACGTCATCGGGACGGATAGCCAAAACAAAACCCCGACGTAAATCGCCATGTTGAAAATGAGGTTGAGCGTTTGGTTGACCAAGCTAATCATGCGCCCAATCGTGTTGGTGTAGCCGATGTAATTGGCGACATCCCCCAACTTATATTTCATCAACTGGGCATACGGAATGCTATTCAAGCGTTCATACACCATGACCTTGCTGGATTCTGATAGGGCGGAATTGAGGTAACTGGAGCTTAACCCAGAGGCAAGCGTAATCCCACTCTTGAGCACTTGGCTTCCGATGGCAATCCCGGCCAGCACAAAGAAAAACGCGGTGGGGGACATGGAACGTTGTACCTGCAGGAACAGATCGCCTAACGCGCCAAACCGAGAAGCTGCATCGGACATGTCCCCACCCAATAAGCTGGTTAATGCCAATACCAACAGGGTGAGAGAGTTGCTTTCAAATAGAGCACTCAAAAAATTCAGGAAAAAGATCGAGCTGATCCGCCAGCGGTAATGGCGGGCGAAACTCCACACCAGTTCAAATGAACGGTAGTACGGATTTTGGGGGTCTTTGGCAAATAAACCGGAAACAAGTTGGAAGTTATGGCGAACAGAGGCAAGCATGAATTATCGCTTTACGCTAATGGACAGTGGGGGAAGAAGCAGACTTCTCTAAAATGTAGGCGAAATAGGGTTCGGGTTTTTCATCATAGCGCGTTTCAAAAAAGCGGAAACCGAGCTTAGTCACGACGCGCAACGAGGCAAGATTGGCTTGGTCGATCGTGGTGTAGACGACTTCTAACCCGATCCCGTCAAATCCAAAGGCAAGCACCGCGCGCGCAGCTTCAGTGGCATAACCGTTCCCCCAAGCGGATGGCACATAGGCGAAGATCAGTTCAACGGGCACAACGCCCAAACCACAAAAACCGATGAACTCCCCATTTGAGAGGGTGACGGCAAACATCCCATAGCCTTTGATGGCGTAGTTGCGTTCACAAAGGCGAATCCACTCCTCCACCTTGTCGCGCGATAGGGTGCTACCATCCCCCATGTAGCGCATCGCCAGCGGGTCTGCACACAAACTTGCGAACACATCCAAATCATCCATGTTGAATTCGCGGATGACAAGTCGGTTGGTGGTCAAACGAATGGGACACATCGGTCTAGGGATACCATCTCCGTCACACAAGGAATTGTATTAAACCAAGTTGTTCACCGCTTGTAAAGCCGTTAAACCTGAATCGCCCGTGCCGAAAGCCGTCATGGCTTGAGCATTCCCATGCGAAAAAGCCGATTGACGCGCGTCATTCCAAACACCATGCAGCAAGTTAGGGCAGCAACCACCATGCTTTGGAGGAGGTTAACTGGCTTCTGCGGGGGGATATTCGATGGAAACGAGAGCAGATTGGATGTCCTCCCATTCGGTCGGGATGTCCCATTCCACGCTGACTTGTTTGGTGGCAACATCCCCACGAACGGACGAAACACCCGTTAATCCACTCAACTCATTAACAATACTGGTGACACACCCGTTGCACCCGATGTTCGGAACGACAAATGTTTTTTGTGGCATGGTTTTACATCCTTAAACTGACTCATGACGAATGATCGTACTATACTCCTGAAGTGACCTACGGTCAAATCGTGTCTTGTTCTTGCACACGAGAAGTCCCCGCCAACCGATGGGCGAATATGGTGGCATACAGCGCGTTACAGGCGTCCAACATGGGTTGTAAGCTGGGGGGCAGTTCAACAGCTTGGGGTTCATAAGGCTTGAATGCGGTGGATTGTTCCACAGCGTGATACCAATACTTTGCCCAGATGCCATCCGTTGGGCGTGATCCTGTTGCCCACTGAAGCATCCCCTCCTCAAATGGAATGCTGAGCGCGTCACACAAGGCGGACAGGGTTTGGCGTGGGTTCTTGAGCACATCACTCGCATCAATCACGGGGGGAATTTTACCCGTGTGCTGGCAAACGTACTCAAAGATGCGCACCTGCTGGGGGATGCCTGTCTGGTCAATTTGCGGATATTGCTCAAAGACCTTGCTTTGTGAGGCAATGACCTCAGCTGGATTGCGAATCAAGAAGCAATTCGTGAGCGACAACACCCAACCTAATTCCACCTCATCCAGAATGTGGTGCGTCATGTGCTTTTGGTAGTAAATTTGTTTGCCGTTGGGCACGCCCGCCGTCAACTGTTGAACCACCCTGCGCCAGTCTGTTTCGTAGTGGGCAACGATCTCATCTGCGCCGGGGTGCTGATGTTCAGTGCGGGTGAGGTAGTAGGCGTACAAGGGTTCATCCACCACCATTGTATCCGCTCGGTTGCCCCACGAGCGCATCATCGCCGTAGAAATGTTGCGCGGACCAGACCACATGGCAAGCGTGATAGGGTTCATCATTGTTTCAAACCTCCTAATCGTTTGAGACCTTGTCGCATGAAATCTCATTCACTGGCTATCGCGTGGAGGGGGGGAATGGGCGCAACGGTGCTTGCGCTTTGTTTGGCAAGATAGATTCCAACGAGGATCAACACCACCCCTGTCCCCTGTAACAGGGACAAGTTTTCATCAAACCACACCCACGCCACCAACGTGGCTATCACCGGTTGTAGCAAGAGCATGATCGCCGTCACGGACGCGCTAATCTCTTTGATGGCGGTCGCAATCAGGCTTTGCCCCCCAACATGCACCACCCACGCCAAGATCAGCAAGGGTAGCCAACCGCTCCACGTCGTTGGGAAGACCACCTCCTGCGAGAGGGCGGTTGTGCCCATCAAGATGACTGCCGAGCTGGCGGTATTCCACAACATCAACTGGCTTGTGTTGACTTCTCTCAGAAAGCGCAAAGACAAGATGTAGCCAGCGTAAAACACCGCCCCGCCTAACGCCAACCCGATCCCGATGATGCTCCCTGCATGATCCAACGTCTTAAAGGAAAGTGCGCCCAATCCGAGTAGCGTAATCGCAAAGCCCACTAAAAACCCACGCCGAATCGGTTCGCCGAACAACCACAGCGAGCCAATCGTGACGAAGAGCGGCGCGGTGTTGACTGCTAAAGTGGCAATGGCAAGCGTTGTATACTCAATCGACAGATGCCACAAGACTAAATCCCCCGTGATGAAGAAACCACTCAGCACAAAATACCCGATCATGCGCGGGGATGGGGCGGTGTTGGTTTGGCTACGTTGGGCAAAGCGACCTAGCATGAACAAAGCGGGAACGGCAAGTCCCATCCGCCACATGGCGGTTGCAATCGGTCCCGCAGGGCTAACCCGCACGGAGATGGGGGCAAGCCCAATCATCAATACCCCTAAAATCAATACCCCAAAGGAGCGGTTTAGCATGGTCATTCCTCGTGGTGCTTCAACGCTAAAAGCAGGCAGACCATGATTGTAGGGGGAGGGCGGGCAAAACACAACGCTTGGGGGGAGGGCGGGCGTGCTGAGCATTTCAGCAGAATTTAATTGCGGCATTTTTTCGATTATCGTTTTGGTTATAATGAAGAGGCAGCGTTGAATTCCGCCAAAAACAATTCTTAAAGGCAAAACTCAAGCATGAGGCATGGGGCTTGGAGACGGTTCTACATGGGTGTCGCGTGGGTATGCGCGTCTAGCTTAGGCTGTACGATCACTTACAGTCAGTTTGATGCGCCCACCCCCTACCCACTTGCTGCGCCCATCATCACGCTCACGGTGCAAGATGCACTCCGCGTGGCGGTTTTGCCCACCGTTCCCGCCCCCACCGCGCCTCCGCAACTTTCCGTTGCGGTGTCTCCCCAGCCCAGCCCCACCCCCCACTATTACACGGTTCAGCCTAACGATACGCTCATGGACATCGCCCTTCAACATGACATCGCCCTCGAAGATCTTTTGCTGGCTAATCCGAATGTGAGCGCAACCGCTTTACAGATTGGGCAAACGTTGTTGATCGTCAAAGACCGCGCGGACTTGTTGCTAACACCGTTACCTGTTTTGACGTTGCCCGCCCCCCAATGTCACCCTACCCCCACCGAGCAAATTTTGTGTGTGGGGACGGTGTTGAATTCGCTCCCTAAAGCGGTTGAGCATCTCACCATTGAGGTTCATTTCTTCGATGCCCAACAAGTGCTGTTGCATCGCCAAGCTGTTGAGCCTGCCCTCAGCGTGATTGAACCGAATGAACGCGCCCCATATCACCTCGTTGTTAGTGAGCTAACCCTTGAGCAAATTGGTGGGTTGGGGACGCTGCTGGTTGGTGGGTCAGAAACCGATACCGCCTCTGCGCGTTTTGTACCGCTTCAAACCCAAAACCTCACCTATGAAAGGTTGGACAATCAGGTCAAGGTGGCGTTTGAGGTGACGAACCCAACCGAGCAAACCGCCAAAGAGGTGCGCGTGTTGGTTGCGCTGTATGATGGGGATCAGGTGGTTGCCTATCGGGTGTTTGAACGCGCTGGAAGGTTCCCCCCACAAGCGAGCTGGCAGGTGGTAGAAACGCTCCAGTTGCTCGCCCCTTCCGCCACACTTTCCCCCCCCATCCTTGAGGTGGAGGCACCCCTACAACAAGACGCTACACCCACGCCCACCGCGTAATGTTTTGGCTTGTGGTATGCTATGGTGAATGAATACAGCTTGCTTCGGAGTTCAATCATTATGCCCAAGCGTTTGATAACCCTGGTCCTGTTTTGCGTGCTGTCAGCAAATGTGTGGAGGACGCACGCACAATCGAACACGTCCACTTGGTCGGTGGACTATTTCAACAACATCTATTTGATCTCGCCCGCTGTACAAAGCCAAATTAGCTCGTCCCCGCACTTCAACTGGGGGAGCAGCAGTCCCTTGCCGGGCGTGAATGCCGATAACTTTTCGGCACGGATGAACTCCAGTGCCACCTTCAACGCTGGCACCTACCGCTTTTACCTGTTGGTCGATGATGAAGCACGTTTGAGCATCGACTACCAACCGGTGATCGACACCTTCGACAAAAATGTGGTCGGTCAAGTCCAGACGATTGATGTGGTGATGACCGCCGGCATCCATCAGATACAAATTGACTACCGCGAAGCGGGAGGGAATGCCTATGTCTATTTGGATTGGGCGAACACCGCCCAAGCGAACCCCAGCGTGAGCTTTTTGTCGATGACTCCCACTCCGTTGGGCACGCCCGCTGCCAACCCCTCCAGCGTTGCCACCCCTGCTTCTGGCTTGGTGACCATCACGCAAGAGGTGAGTGTACCCGCGTGGACAGCACAATATTTCAACAATAATAGCCTCGCAGGGTTCCCCTCTGCCATCCTCACCGAAGCCAATATCAACCACAACTGGGGCGCAACCGTCCCCGTTAATGGAGTGAGCGCCGATAATTTTAGCGCACGTTGGACGGCATCCGCTGTCTTTGAGAGCGGCACCTACCGCATGACCGTGCGTGCGGATGATGCCATACGGGTATACATCAACAATCAGTTGCTCATTGACCGCTGGTCAGGCGGGGTGGGTAGTCCGTCTACAGTGGAGTTCACTTCGTTGGCAGGAACTCAAAACCTGGTGGTGGAGTACCGCGAGGACTTGCTGAATGCGTACCTGGAATGGAAATTAGAGCGGGTGTTGCAGGTCGTCCCCACTCCCACCCCAAGCGGTGCGGGGGCAGTAGGGGTTCCTGTAGAGACGGGCGCAACCGCCACTGTCACCGCGTACCGCTTGAATGTGCGCTTACAACCGACCACAGATGGCACGGTGTTGGTGAAGTTGGATCGCGATGCCGTGTATCCCATTGTAGGGAAAAATGCGGACGGCACATGGTGGCAAATTCGCATCAATGGGTTGGACGGTTGGGTATACGGCAATTTCGTCACCGCGAATAACACCGCCAACGTACCCACCACCAGCGCGCTTGGCGCACTGAGCGTCGTTGTCACCGCCACACAGTACCTCCTAAGCACCAAGACCACCGTCAACCTGCGGAGCAACCCCAGCAGTTCATCCGCCATTCTTGCCACCTTGCCCACCGCTGTCACTGCGCAAATTGTGGCGCGTAACGCCACGAGCACGTGGTATCAGGTGATCTATGACGGCAAAGTTGGGTGGCTTTACAGCAGCTATGTGAACGTTACCGCGCCCGCTGACCTCATCCCGATTGGGGGCTAGGTATCCTTTCGGTTATGCTCAATCAGGCGTGGGTAATCTCATAGGTTGGTGAGGATTACCCACGCTAAACCGACCAACTCATCCCGTTCTTTATTACCAGTGTAGCTGTCTGGTTTAACCGCAAAAGAATTAAAAAGGCTGTTGTGCCCGTTCACATGCAACGGGCTTTGGCTTGCAACTTGTAAAATGGCACGGGTAGCCGTGAATCTCTCATATTTTACTCAGAGAGTGTCCCGTAACTGTGAGGGTTATACGCTTGACACTTGTTATAAAAGCGTTTATTCTAAATGAAGAATTAGAAAACTCTTATGAGAATTGCAAACGACCTTTGAAACTATTTGTGTTAATCCGATACTAGGTTGCTATTAGCCTAACACAACTCAAATCCTTTGATATTCTTGTAAGTCTTTTCGTTGTAGGGAATTTACAACGACTTAACTGTGTAAATTCGTCGTGCTTGTTTGCTAACTTAATTTATCAACACTGGAGTTTAATGATGAAACGCCTTTTGACAGTTGTCCTCTTAGGTTTATTGGTAGCGACCCTCGCGCTCAATCCGCTCTATGCACAAGATGCCCTCCCACGGGAAGAAACCCTGTACTACAACGGGTTACAGTGGGGCGCAGTGGTTGGTTGGAATCCCTATTCTAGCAGCAACAACAACGCTTTGGCTATCACTCAACAAGATAGTGCCCGCGTGACCATGTTTGAGACCCCCTACATCTACAACATGTTGGATGGTCAAGTTTACCCCTTGTTGGCATCAGGCGCGTATCAATGGAATGATACCCGTACTGAATTGACCTTCGCCCTCAACCCCGCTGCGCTTTGGAGCGACGGCACCCCCGTCACCGCGGATGATGTTGCCTACACATGGGCAACCCATGTCAAGTACAACACCCCCACCGCAGCCGGCAATGTTGACTACATTGCAGATGTTGTTGCTGTGGATGCTCAAACCGTCACCATCAAGGCGAAGTTGAACGATGCAGGCGGTCCTGTGAACCCCTTGCAAGTACAAGCGTATGTCAGCAGCAACTACGTCATCCAAAAAGCATGGACACAAACGCTAGAAGCTCGCGTTGGGGATGATGCCACCGCCTTCTTGGCGGACCCCGCTGAAGATGTCGCTTACTCTGGTCCTTATGGCAAGTTCTTCGCCGATGATAGCAAGGTTGTCATGGTTCGTAATGATGCCTACTGGGGACAAGATGCCAGCATGTGGGGCAAGTTGCCTGTTCCTAAGTACCTCGCACACAATATTTTCAAAGACAATGCTGCTGGTACCACCGCACTTCAAGCTGGCGAAGTAGACATTAGCCAACAATTCAACTCCAACGTTCAAGACTTGTGGTTGGTGGATGGTCTCCCCATTTCAACCTACTTGCCCGAAGCTCCCTATGGCATTGGTGCAAGCCTCCCCACCGCTTTCTTCAACCAAGATTCCTACGGGTTGAACAACGCAGCGGTTCGTCGTGCAATCGCTATGGCAGTTGATTATGATGCCATCGTTGCTAACGCTATGACCAATCAATCTGCAACCTTCTCTCAAGTTCCCCGCTCGTTGATGAACCCCACCCCCGGTGAACAGGCCCTTTACAACCACGAAGCGGTTGCAGACTTGCAATGGGCGGGCAATGACATCGAAGGCGCAATTGCGATTCTTGATGAAGCTGGCATCGTGGACAGCGACGGAGACGGCTGGCGCGAGTTGGACGGTCAAAAGTTGACCTATGTCGCAACCTGCCCCAACGGTTGGTCAGACTGGCAAGCTGCTATTGAAGTAGTGGCAGCAGCCGGCGCACAAATCGGCATCGACATCACCACCAACTATCCTGAATGGTCGGTTTACCAAACGGTTGTAACTGCTTCTGATGCACCGTTGGCAGAAGGCTATGACATCTTCATGATGTGGAGTGATGGTGCTGGTCCCACCCAACCTTGGAGCCGCATCCGCAAGATGATGAGTTCTGAATTTGTAGACATGGCAAGCAACTGGAACGGTAACTGGGGTGGCTACGCTAACCCAGACGCGGACGCGCTCATCCAAGCGATCCCCAATGAAACCGATGCTGCTAAATTGAGTGAGATTTACACCGAACTCGTTCGCATCTACTTGACCGATGTTCCTTCCTTCACCTTGATGTACCGCCCACAAAACTTCCACACCGTCAATGAAAGCGTTTGGACGAACTTCCCCTATGATGGTGATGGCACGTCTCCCGCTGTTCCACCCCTCAACCTCACCGATGGTTGGAGTATTGCCGGCTTGTATAACCTCCAATTGGTTAACCAATAAATCACAGACAGTTCTTCGGGCAACCGCTCCAGCAATGGGGCGGTTGTCCTTCCCATCCGTCAGTGAACAACCCCAGCGTTGTGGAGAGACAGGTCACAATTGAAAGCGTATCGCAATTATTTTCTCAAAAAAATAGGTTGGTTTGTTCTTACATTAATCGCTGCATTCATCTTAAACTTCACCCTCCCTCGCTTGATGCCCGGTGATCCCGTAGCGGCGATCGTCGCCAGAATGGCACAAGGCATGTCTAACGCCAGCGGCGTACAGGCGGTCTATGAGCAGTACACCGAGTTATTTGGCACAAACAAACCCATCATCACGCAATTCTTCATCTACATTCAAAATGTATTCCGTGGGGACTTTGGCTTCTCCATCAGTCAATATCCGCGCACCGTCGCCGATGTGATCTCCGCCTCCGTCTTGTGGACGATCGCCCTACAATTTCCTGCGATCTTGGTGGGGTGGATTTTAGGGAACATGTTGGGCGCGTTAGCCGCTTATCTCAAGGGTGGTTTTGATCGCTTCTTGCTACCGTTCAGCATTTTCATGAGCAACATTCCCGCCTTCGGCATGTCGGTGATTTTGCTGGTCATCTTTTCGGTTAATATGGGTTGGTTTCCCACTTCAGGGGGGTATGGACATGACCTCATCCCTAACGCCAGTCCTGAATTTGTGTGGTCGGTCATCGTACATTATCAATTGCCCTTCTGGTCGATTGTGCTCATCACCATTGGGGGGCAGGCAATCGGGATGCGCTCAATGGCGATTTACGAATTGAATGCGGATTACGTCAAGTATGCGCGTTTCTTAGGCATTAAAGACAGCAAGATTATCCAATACGTTTTTAGAAATGCCATGCTCCCACAAATCACCGGCTTGGCATTGTCCATCGGGACAATGGTCGGCGGTGCGTTGGTGGCGGAGATCATCTTCAGCTATCCAGGGTTAGGCACAACCATGTTAAGCGCGGTGCTCGGTGGGGATTATCCCTTGATTTCTGCCGCCACCTTGATCGTCACGCTGATGGTGTTAACCGCGTTCTTCATCCTTGAAATTGTGTACGGTTTGATTGACCCGCGCATTCGTGTTGCCCAATCAGAATAGGAGGAGCAACCCAGCATGAATTATCAACTGAGGCAGATTTTTCGATCGGGGAAATTTCTAGTTGGCTTTGTGATCTTCCTTTCCATTGTGCTAACTGTTGTGATTTATCCACTGATTATCCCAGACAAACCTTTACAGATTGTCAGTCGTGGGACGTTCTTACCCCCCGGCATCTATGCCAGCATCTACGACAGCATGAACACCACCAACCGCTACACCTTGATCCTCGATGATGCTGCCAGCAAGCGTATTGCCAGCAAGCTAAACGCGGACGATCGGATTGCGATGCAGGAATGGCTAGTGGGGGCGGGCGTGGCAACCGCGGATTTAGACATTGACGATACCGCCCAATTGCTGGAAACGTGGGACGCTAACTTTGATCCTGCGGTGCGCGTGCCGGGTATGACCAACGCCGACCGTAATTACTACATCCGTTTGGATGCCAAGTTGGATGGGCTTTTGGCTACGGAAGATGCCATTGTCGCCACCATGAACCCCACGACCAGCACCCTAGAACAAGCCGATGCGATCAGTCAATTGGATTATGTGAATATCAGCGAAGTTTCAAACGTTCGCCTCTTGCTGTTGGGCACCGATAACTTCGGGCGCGATGTGTTAACCGAATTGGTGAGCGCGACGGGGGTTTCATTGGGGATTGGCTTTGTGGCAGGCATTGTTGCCACCGCCATCGGATTGGTCTTGGGGTTGTTTTCCGGCTATATCGGCGGATGGGTGGATGACATCATCGTTTTCATCACCAACCTCTTCACCGTGATACCCAGCTTCGTCCTGCTGATCTTGATCTCGTTCAGCATTGGGCAAGAGCAACGCGGGGCGTTCACCATTGCCGTCGTGATCGGGTTCACCTCATGGGTGTGGACAGCGCGAGCAGTGCGCGCCCAAGTGATTTCGTTGCGCAACCGCGATCACGTGAACCTTTCTAAGCTGTCGGGTCATTCCACCGTACACATCCTTGTAACCGACATTTTGCCCTACATCGCCTCCTACGTGGTGATGGCGCTCATCTTGCAAATTTCATCCGGCATCCTTGCCGAAGCGGGCTTGTCCATCTTGGGCTTAGGACCGCGCACCACCGAAGTCCCCACATTGGGCTTGATGATGAACTGGGGCATGATCTATCAGGCGCACATCTTGGGCAAGTGGTGGGCATATTTCCCCGTCATTTTGACCATCGCCTTGATCTCGTTTTCGATGAATTTGATGAATACCGGGCTTGACCAAGTATTCAATCCAACTTTAAGGGACTAATCCACATGTCATCAGCGATCTTAGAAGTCCACGAACTGACGACCAAATACATCACCCGCTTCAAAGAAGATGTGTACGCGGTGGATCATGTTTCCCTCAAAGTTGAACCCGGCAAGTCAGTAGGAATTGCTGGAGAATCAGGTTGTGGCAAGTCCACGCTTGCCCTCAGTTTGATGGGTTACTATTTCCCCCCGTTGCACTACACCAGCGGAGACATCATCATCAACGGGCATCGCATCACCGACATGAAGCCCGACGACGTGCGCAAGAATATTCTAGGGAACGAGGTTGCCTACATTCCGCAATCTGCCATGAACGCCCTCAACCCCACGCAAAAAGTGATTCACTTCATTGAGGATGTCATTCAAGCGCACCATCCCCAAACCACCAAGAAAGAAATTTATGAACTGGCACGCGAACGCTTTGAGATGCTGGGGCTACCTGCTACGGTGTTACAGAAGTACGCGGTTGAGCTTTCGGGGGGGATGAAGCAACGCACCGTGATTGCCACCTCTGTGATTTTGTCTCCCAAAGTGTTGATCGCCGATGAGCCATCTTCGGCGTTAGATGTCACCTCGCAGAAGATGGTCATTAAAATGTTGATGGATATGATGGAACGGGGCATCATCCAAGCTCTGATCTTCATCACGCATGAGTTGCCCCTGCTCTACCATGTCACAGACGACATTATGGTGATGTATGCGGGGCAGATCGTCGAAAAGGGGACATCGGATGAAATCGTGTTCGACCCCATCCATCCCTACTCTAAGGCGTTGATGGGTTCCATCATTGTGCCGGAGGCAGGCTTGCGCGATGTTAAACTAACCGCCATCCCCGGCACCCCCCCCAACCTCAAGAACCCGCCGAGCGGTTGTCGCTTTGCCGAGCGGTGTCCGCTTGCCATGCCACACTGTCGCGTGGGGAATATCCCCTTGCAAGACATCGGTGGCGGACGCTCCTACCGTTGCATCATCCCAGAAGAAGACCTACGAAAGGCGTATCACCATGCAGGCTAATTCGATTTTGAGCGGTAAGGGGCTAACCAAAGTATTTGGCTTTGGCGCAACGCGCACCGTTGCCGTCGATCATGTTGATTTTGACTTCAAGAAGGGGGAGATCATCTCCATCGTGGGGGAATCCGGCAGTGGTAAGACCACGCTCGCCAAAATGCTCTTGGGGTTGGTGAACCAGACCGAAGGCGAAATTCACTATGATGGCAAACCGCGTGACATCCGTAGCCAACGCAACAAGCGCGAATACTGGAAGAACATTCAAGCGATCTTTCAAGACCCGTTCTCCGCTTATAACACCTTCCGCAAGGTGGATGCCGTGCTGTTGGACTGCATTCAAATGCGCGGAGGGGGGGGCTTGCCCTATGAACAAAAGCGCGAGATGATGCGCGAGGCGTGTCAGTTCGTCAACTTGAAGTTTGATGAACTCACCAACAAATACCCGTTTGAGCTGTCGGGCGGGCAACAACAACGCTTGATGATTGCGCGGGTGTTCTTGCTCAAGCCTAAGATTCTGCTGGCGGATGAACCCACCTCGATGATTGATGCGTGTTCACGCGCCACCATCCTTGACATGTTGATGAACCTGCGCAACGAAGTGGGCATGACCCCGATCTTCATCACGCATGACATTGGGCTTGCTTACTATGTGTCGGACAGCGTTTACATCATGGAGCGCGGGCGGTTTGTGGAGAGCGGCACGGCGGATCGGGTGATCTTGCAACCCCGTGAACCCTACACCAAACGCTTGCTCAACGATGTGCCCAAGCTACATGAACCGTGGGACTTGACGACGGTTTAAGCGGGCAAGCCTCTTGTTTGTGCAACTGTGTATCCACGCGCCCCATCTTTGATGGGGTCGTGTTTTGTAAGTTAGATTGACTACTCAAGCAAAGGATTCATCATGACTGACAGAATTTCTGAACTGCTCTCACAACTCACCCTAGAGGAGAAAGCGGCTCTTTGCACGGGTGCCAGTCCATGGCGCACGGTGGCGGTTGACCGTCTGGGACTCGCCTCCATCATCGTGGCGGACGGACCTCACGGCTTGCGACGCTCGCGCGATGTTGAGTCACTCATCACCGAAAGCCACCCAGCTACCTGCTTTCCCGTGGCGGCGGCACTGTCCGCCTCATGGAATGTCGAATTGGCTTACGAGATGGGGCAAGCACTCGCCGACGAAGCGATTGCCCTCCACACCGACATCATCCTTGGTCCGGGTATGAACATCAAACGCTCCCCGTTGTGTGGGCGCAACTTTGAATATTTCTCAGAAGACCCCCTCTTGGCAGGTGAGATGGCGGCAGCACTCATCAACGGGATTCAAAGCAAAGGCGTGGGCACGTCACTTAAGCACTTTGCCGTCAACAACCAAGAAACCCGTCGCTTCAGCGTGAATGCCGTCGTGGATGAACGCACGCTGTATGAAATCTATCTAGCAGGCTTTGAGATTGCCATCAAGAAAGGCAACCCCTGGACGATCATGTGCGCTTACAACCGCGTCAACGGTGACTTTTGCGCAGAAAACGCCTACCTGCTCACCCATGTGCTGCGTGAACGCTGGGGCTATGAAGGCTTCGTCATGTCAGACTGGGGCGCGGTGCATGATCGCGTGCGTTCCGTCATGGCAGGGCTAGAGTTGGAGATGCCGGGTCCTTCGCCCCATCGCACCCAAGCCCTCATTGAGGCGGTACAAAAGGGCGAGCTAGACGAGAGCGTCTTGAATGTTGCCGTTGAACGCCTGCTCAAGATCATCTTGAAGGCGCAAGAAACGCCCAAAGGCAACCAACCGCTGAACGTGGAGGGCAACCACGCCCTAGCGCGTCGCGTTGCTTCGGAGTGTATCGTGTTGCTCAAGAACAAAGATGACCTCTTGCCCCTCAAAGGCACCGAACACGTGGCAGTAATTGGGCAAGCCGCCACCACCCCAGTCTATCAAGGGGGCGGAAGCTCGCACATCAACTCAACCGTTGTCGATGCTGCCCTACCTTTCTTACAACAGGAAGGCGAAGTGCAATACATCGTGGGAGATGCCTCTGTTGAGGTGGACAGCGTGGCAATTGCTGAGTGCGTGCAGATAGCAGAAAGCGCGGATGTTGCCGTTCTGTTCATCGCCCTCCCTGCCAGCATTGAATCAGAGGGATATGACCGCCCACACCTGTCTTTAACCCCGCAACAAGTCGCGCTCATTCAAGCCGTCGCCCGCACCCATACGCGCACGGTGGTGGTGCTGAATAACGGTTCGGCGTTAGACATGCGCGAATGGATTGATGAGGTGGACGCGGTGTTAGAAGCGTGGTTGCCCGGTCAAGCAGGCGCAGGTGCAATCAGCGATATTCTGTACGGCAAGGTGAACCCCTCCGCTAAAGTGGGAGAAACCTTCCCGCTCAAGTTGCAAGACATTCCCGCGCAATTGAACTTCCCCGGCGAGGGCAATGAGGTGCGCTATGGTGAGGGCTTGTACGTGGGCTATCGCGCGTTTGAGGCGATGGGTCAGGCGGTACTGTTCCCGTTTGGGTTCGGCTTGAGCTACACCCAATTTGCTTACAGCGATTTACAGGTGTCGGCGACCGCGTTCGGCATTGCAGACGC
Source organism: uncultured Chloroflexota bacterium (assembly GCA_903877335.1). Taxonomy (GTDB): domain Bacteria; phylum Chloroflexota; class Anaerolineae; order Aggregatilineales; family Phototrophicaceae; genus CAIRDJ01. The sequence continues at coordinate 15,535 of CAIRDJ010000355.1, forward strand.
GCTTGAGGTCAGCTTGAATGTCACCAACGTGGGCGCGGTGGCAGGTCAAGAAGTGGTGCAAGTGTACGTCCATGATGTCGCGTCTAAGCTGAAGCGTCCGTATAAAGAACTCAAGGCGTTCACCAAAGTATCACTTGCTCCCCAAGAGACCAAGCACGTGACGCTCACGTTGAACGACCGCGCCTTCAGCTACTATCACCCCGCTTATGGTCAGTGGATCGCGGAAGCTGGGGCGTTTGATATTCTGGTCGGTAGCTCCTCTGCCGATATTCACCTGTCCCAACAGGTGGAACTCACGCAGGGCACGCGCCTTCCGTCCCTGTTGAACGAGGACAGCTTGCTCAGTGAATGGATGGAAGACCCACAAGGCGCGGCATTGGTTCAACCGTTGCTAGATTCCACCTTCAAGGATGTCAACGAAGATGATTTGGGCGTGAACATGGTGGACTTCTTCAAAGACCTACCGCTCAAGACCCTGCTCGGCTTTAACGGAGCCTCGCTTGAACAGTCTCCCGACGTGATTGTGCGGGATCTGTTGAGCAAGATCACCGCGTAAGCAGTCGGGCGAATCCGAACGAGGGGTTGGGCGAGGGTTGCCCACCCCTTTTTTCATGGAGCGGTTAGCTGGCACCCACCACAGGATGAGGAATATACGGCTCTTGTAAGTAGGCAATGTCCTCTGCCGACAGCTTGACCGCAAGCGACTGTACTGCGCTTTCTAGGTGCGAAATCTTGGTTGCGCCAATCACGGGCGAAACCACATTCTCCTTGTGCAAAAGCCACGCCAGCGCAATTTGACTGCGCGGATGCCCCAGTCTTTCTGCGACTTCGCCCAGTCGGTTGATGATGTGCTGGTCAGCGGTTGCCATGCCGTCATATTTCATCCGCGCGGTTGCATCTTTCTCTTGGCGAGTGGTGGGGGTGTCTGCGCCTTCACGCGCTAACCGTCCCGCAGCAAGCGGACTATACGGGGTGGAGGCAATCTTTTGATCGCGGCAGAGGGGCATCATCTCGCGCTCTTCCTCGCGGTAGATCAGGTTGTAGTGGTTCTGCATGGACACAAAGCGCGTCCACCCGTGTTGATCTGCCACCGCCAACGCCTTCATGAATTGCCACGCAAACATAGCAGACGCGCCGATATAGCGTGCCTTCCCTGCTTTCACCACGTCATGCAACGCTTCCATCGTCTCTTCAATGGGGGTGTGATAGTCCCAGCGGTGGATGATGTACAGATCAACATAGTCCATTCCCAACCGCTTGAGGCTCTTATCAATCTCGCTCATGATGGCTTTACGTGAAAGCCCCTCTCCGTTTGCGCCCTCGCGCATTTTCACGCGGACTTTGGTGGCAACGGCGATCTCGTCACGGTTGGCGTAGTCTTTGAGTGCCCGCCCAAGAAATTCTTCGCTCGTGCCATAGGCGTACACATTGGCGGTATCAAAGAAGTTAACGCCCAAGTCCAACGCTCGCTTAACAATGGCGCGGCTATCGGTTTCATCGAGTGCCCACTGGTTATGCACCCAACCTTCCCCCGTGCCAAAACTCATACATCCCAAACAAATGCGCGAGACATCCAACCCGCTGTTGCCTAATTTCATGTAGTCCATTGATTTTGTCACTCCTATTCAGTCGTCAATCATTCTAGCAAGGAAAAACCGAGGGCGCGTGAAAGTCCCTCGCCCCTAGGGTGGGGGAAAATATGCCCTCATCCCCCATCCCCTTGCCCCCGTTGTCCGGGAGAAAGGGGCAAAAGATTTCCCCCACCCCCAAACCCCTCCCCCGCGGCGCGTTGCTTGCTGGAGAGGGGGGCAAAAAGATGCCCCCTTCCCCCTGCCCCTTCCCCCGTTCGGCTTTGCCGACGAGAGAAGGGGTGAAAACATATTACCACGTGTGGGTGAAAGTTCCCTCCCTCACAAGCGAAGCGCAGTGGGGGAGGGCTAGGGAGGGGGCG
>CAIRDJ010000356.1 GCA_903877335.1 uncultured Chloroflexota bacterium
CCCCATCGCTGAAAGAGGCATCCCCATGCGCCATGGGGTCATAGGCGGGTTCGACGCTGGAACTGTCAATTGGCTCAGCTTCGCCAAATAACTCCCTTTCATCCGCATCACGATCACTCTTTCGAAAATCTTCGAGGAATGGATGGTGATCCTGTCCAACATTTGCGCTTGGGGACGTGTCGCTTGCCCTGCTAAAGGGGCTAGTTGCGCCGCCTGTTGACGGGGTAGGGAGCTTGATTTCACCATGTAGAGGGGTGTTGGGGGGCGTTGGTGGGGTTGTGCGGGCATTCACGAACTCGGTTGGCGCGGCTTTGTTTGCGACGGGACGGTGGCGCGGTGGGACGGGTTGAGAGAACTTTTTATAGTCCGTCGCTTGCCTGGATGGGGAAGCGCGTGTTGCCCGATCATTATCCAACCGCGCCGACAGATGATCTGGTTCGTTATCTGTTTTGGCATGGGGGATGGCTTCGGTCTTAAATTCTTCAAAGTCATCTCGTGCTTGCCTACGCTTTGGCTTGCCTTCTTGACGATCATCGTCATCAGACATCCACGGGAAGTTTGTATTCTTGTCGAATCCGTCACGCATAGTGTGGTCGCCTCTATTCTCGGAATGAACGATCTTGTCCGATGAGTACCCGAACGCCGAATACCGTGCTACCTAGTGCGATCCCAAGCAGGATGCCACTTGCCCCTGCAGAAACCGTCGAATCCAGAAACTGGGCAATTGCCACAGGGGGACGTACCCCGGCTTGTACCAACAAGGTGAGGATTAGCCCCAACAGAAAGAACAAGCGCGGGAGGGTGATGTTCTGGCGCAAGATGCGCATCCCACCAAACACCAACGAAAACGCCAACAAACCTGCTAAAGAGGACTCCACCGACAATTGCACGCTGTCGCGCAGGATGTCGCTGGGGGCCGGCGTGGCGGTGAGGATGCCGTTGCGCTCTAACACGGTGAGGATGATGACCGCCAAGGTGCTGGACACCAATACCAGGCTACCAAGCATGTCGCGCTCACGACGCAACACGCGCACGGTATGCACTCCGATTAAGTTGATGATCCCCCCCACAACGAGGAATGCTAACGTGGTGACAACCAACTGGAGGACTTGTGGCGCAAACCCGCGGATGAACGAGTCCAATTGTGAACTGGCGAACAGTTGCACAAGCGAACCTGTGCCATCAAACAAAAGCGATAGAATGGTGAGTGCCCCAATACCGATGGCAATGCTGGTGGCGAGGATTCGGCTAAAACGGTTCACTGGGATGCAGTCCTCTCTCAACGAAATAAGCTGTCAACAACAGAGCGGGCGAAGTCGGTGACAGCAGGTTGTTGTAGCGTAATCAGCAAAAGGGCGAGAATGACGGTCACTCGTAAGAAATTCATAGCGAACAAGCTGGCGCGTTGGTTGGGGCGGTCGCCAAGGTAGCCTGTGACAGCAAATACATTTTCACCCAATAAGGCGCCATCAGACATAGCATAAACAATGGCGGTGCCGGCTAGGTCATCTGTGCCTGCAATCACGGGAATACCGCGCCGAATGCAGGATGCCAACACCAGACCAAGTTCGGCACCAAAGCTCCCCACCAACACGCCCCCGCCGATCTGGTCACTGTGCAAGGTGGCGGTCAACATGGCAGCAAAGACCAATGAGCGCGAACCGGCAGGATACCAACGAGCATGTGTGAATCCGTTACGGTTGGGCAAGTCACGCAGGTTGTAGGCGCGTTGTAGCGCATCATAACCCAGCGGTAAGGTGCTGACCTCACTGGTCAAAAATACGGGGATACTTTGCCCGACAGCGGTCTCGCGTGCCAAATAACTTGCTAATTCTGCCCCGGCTAGGGCGATCAAGGTGTGCTCTCCGCCGAGCGGTGCTCCCCCCGTGCTAAGCAACAAGGGACGGTCAGACTCAACCGAAAAGCCGATCATTTGCGGTATCACGGTGATGGCTTCGATTGGACGTAGGGGAGCTGCGCTTGAACGCCCTTCACGCCGACGGACACCAACAGTGGACCAGGCAAGACTGACCAAGGTTAAGGCGATCAAGATCAAGCTGAGTGTTTGAATGACTGGGTTCAAGGGATGCCCCCCTTCGGTGTTTGGGCTAGGATGGTGCGTTTTCCGTTTCATCTAGTTGCTTACGTAAGGCTTCCAACTCGGCAGGATTCTCCAAAACCTGTGCAAGGTCTCCAATCAGCTGATGCCCAAAGAAGATGCCAAGCGATGGTTGCATCACCCACAACACCTGTGCCCCAAGCGTGCCAATAGGCTCCACCACGTCTAGGAACAAACGAAGCGGGTCGCGCCATTTTTCAAGATCAAGGTCGTGCAATCGATTACGATTCGTATGGTTTGTCATACTTGTGAGTATAACACAGCACCGCACAATAGCGAAATCGTAGGACGATTTAATTCACTTGAAAGGTGACACGAACCGTTTAATATTCTAGTGGCTTGCGCTTGCAGTTCCCCTTGAATAGGGGCAAGTTCCACATAACATGATTTCTGACATTGAGATAATCGAATAAAGGTGAGGGATGCACGTTTCATTAGTTGTAGATAACCCCCGACGTGATCTGGGTGGGTTGGTGTTGGTGGCGGTTGAATTGGTCAGGCGCGGGCACAAGGTGAGTCTGGTTTCGCAAAGCAAGCCCCATGAGATATGGGCGCTGTGTCCGGACGTGGTGGTCTTCAACTACTTGCGCACCACCAACGCCGCGCTTGTTCAGCAGGCACAACAACTGGGCATGGCAACCGTCATTCTGGAAACCGAAGGGGGCGTGTTCTTGAACGGCATTGAAAAGCGCGTGGGCGTTTTTGATGTTGACCCAGCGATCCGCCAGCACATTCGGCGTGTGTGTGCGTGGGGCAACACCTACGCCGATTACATCCTTGCGCAAGGATTCTATCGCCCTGACCAACTCGTCATCACCGGCACCCCGCGCTATGATTATTACGCGCCGGTTTTCCACGCTGTTGCCTTGCAAGTTTCCGAAACCCATGCGCACGCCTATACCAAACCACTTCTACTCATCACCACCAATTTCTCTGTGGTGAACCCCAAGTTCAACACGCGCGAGGGTGAACTGGCGTTGTGGGTGAGCAAGTTCAAGTTTGAGCCTGCTTATGTGGAGGAGATGCAACAAGAAGAGTGGGACGCAATGGAGGTCTTCTTGCCCCTTGCTAACCGCATTGCCGAAGCCTTCCCTGCGTTAACAGTGGTGGTGCGCCCCCACCCGTTTGAGAACTTGCAACCCTACCGCGAACGCTTGGCACACCACTTGCCCAATCTGCATTGCGAAACAGAGGGAACGGTGGACGGGTGGCTTTTGCGTTGCTCCGCTTTGTTGCACTGGCGATCCTCCACCGCCATTGAAGCGGCAATGCTGGGCATCCCCGTGCTCAACCCGTCTTGGGTGGCAGGTCCCACCAGTGACGAGGTGCAAAGCATCAGCGATCAAATCCCGACGGAATCGCTCTTGATGGAGCGCATCGCCCAAGTCATAGAGGGTAGCTATACCCCACCTGCCGACTATCAACAACCCTATGCCCGCATCATTCAACAGTCGTTCAACCGCATTGACGGGCAGGCGTATGGACGGGTGGCGGATGTCATCGACGAAATCGCGCCCGACCAACCGCTTTCACAACGCAAACCGCGCACACAAGCCGTTGCGTATGGCACGCACGCCTCCACGTCGGGGCGCAGTGGATGGCTCAATCGCGCTCGCCAAGCCCTCCGCCTTCCCACCAACCTTACCAGCTACGAAGTGCGCCAAGCGTGGGCAACTGCCCGTCAAACCACTTTGCCCGACGGCAAGCAATTCAGCATGGGGCAAGTGACGGGGCTAGTGGAGGCGCTCACACAAGAGGGGTGCGCGTTGCACGGGACGAGCATCAAGGTGCATCTGCCCCGTCAGGGCGCGGACTACTGTTTCCCGTTCATCAACGGGCGAGCGGTGGTGCTGGAGTAAATAAAAACAGGGCTACGAAAGTAGCCCTGCTTCGTCGTTCTGACCGTAGCCAGCAGATTACATCATGCCGCCCATATCGGGTGCAGGAGCAGCAGGAGCATGCTTTTCAGGAATGTCGGTGATGAGGGCTTCGGTGGTGAGGATCATGCTGGCGATGGAAGCTGCATTTTCAACTGCGCCACGTGTTACCTTAGCAGGATCAGGAACGCCAGCGGCGATCATGTCCACATATTCACCAGTGATGACGTTGTAACCGATGCGGTTGTTGCCATGTTCCTTAGCAAGGCGACGCACGTTCTCAATGATGACTGCGCCATCTTCGCCAGAGTTTGCGGCGATCTTACGCATGGGGACTTCCAACGCACGGCGCATGATGACTACGCCGGTGTTTTCGTCATCGCTTGCCAACTTGAGATTATCCAAAGCGGAAATGGCGTTGATGAGGGTGACACCGCCACCAGCAACAATCCCTTCTTCGATCGCTGCGCGAGTTGCAGAGAGGGCATCTTCTACGCGGTGCTTCTTTTCCTTGAGTTCGGTTTCAGTTGCAGCGCCTACGCCGATCACCGCCACACCGCCAGAAAGTTTAGCCAAACGTTCTTGGAGTTTTTCGCGGTCATAGTCAGAGGTGCTTGCGTCAATTTCACGGCGAATGGTTTCGATGCGCGCGCGAATCATCAATTCGTCACCGGCACCATCCACAATGGTGGTGTTGTCCTTGGTGGAAACAACCTTGCCTGCACGACCAAGGTCTTCAAGGGTGACGCTGTCGAGCTTGCGCCCAACTTCTTCGGTGATGACCGTACCGCCGCTGAGGGCAGCAATGTCTTGCAACATCGCCTTACGACGATCGCCGAAGCCGGGTGCCTTCACTGCCAACACGCGAATGATGCCGCGCATGGTATTGAGGACGAGCGTGCCCAAGGCTTCGCCGTCTACATCTTCAGCGATGATGACGAGTTCGCGCTTGCCCACTTGCATGATCTTGTCCAAGATCGGGATGATGTCTGCAGCGGCAGAAATCTTCTTGTCGTGGATCAAGATGTAAGGTTCTTCAAGGGCAGCTTCCATCGTTTCAGGAGTGTTCACGAAGTAGGGGGACAAGTAACCGCGATCGAATTGCATCCCTTCCACGTAGGAGGTTTCAAATTCTAAACCTTTAGACTCTTCTACGGTGACGACACCGTCCTTGCCAACCTTGTCCATAACTTCTGCAATCAATTGACCAATTTCATCATCTTGTGCAGAAACGCTGGCAACCGAAGCAATTTCTTCCTTGGTGCTGATGGGGGTTGCGCTGTTCAAAATGTATTGTGCAACATGGTCAGCAGCGACGAGGATGCCCTTCTTGAGGAGCATGGGGTTTGCGCCGGCAGCAACGTTGCGAAGCCCTTCGTTGACGATTGCTTGTGCCAAAACGGTTGCGGTGGTGGTGCCATCCCCAGCGATGTCGTTGGTTTTGGTAGCTGCTTCCTTCAGCAATTGTGCGCCCATGTTCTCAAATGGGTCTTCCAATTCGATTTCTTTAGCGACGGTGACACCATCATGGGTGACGGTGGGTGCCCCGAACTTCTTGTCTAGGGCAACGTTGCGCCCCTTCGGTCCGAGCGTGGTGCTCACTGCGTTGGCAACTTGGTCTACACCGCGTTGCAACTTACGACGTGCTTCTTCTGTGAAAAGGAGTTGTTTAGCCATAGTAGTTAGAATCCTCCGAGTATAGGGTCGATTTCAAAAATGGGCGGGTTAGGCTTCAATAATGCCGAGAATGTC
>CAIRDJ010000357.1 GCA_903877335.1 uncultured Chloroflexota bacterium
ACGCCGTGGCGAATCCTCTGACCGCCCTTCCCGTCCTTACTCGGAGCGTCGTGGTGAATCGTCAACTGACCGCCCATCCCGTCCCTACTCGGATCGCCGTAGCGACTCCTCTGACCGTCCATCCCGTCCGTATTCAGAACGCCGTGGTGAATCGTCGGATCGCCCATCCCGTCCCTACTCGGAACGCCGTGGTGAATCGTCGGATCGCCCATCCCGCCCTTACTCGGAACGCCGTGGTGAATCGTCAACTGACCGCCCATCCCGTCCTTACTCCGAACGCCGTGGTGAATCGTCGGATCGTCCATCCCGTCCCTATTCAGGCACAAATTCTAAGCCGCGCTACCCCAGAAAAGACGATCGTGCAAAGTCTCATGATGAGGATGATGATTAACGCCTAGTGGTAGCGCAACTATGACCATGACCCAAGAAGTACAGAATTACGTCCAACGTCAAGACCGTGTAGCATGGCGCAGACGTTGGATGAAAATTCTATTGCGTCCCCTTGCCTTCAGCGTCCTTTGGGATGTTGAAGTGCGTGGGTTGGAAAATATCCCCCAAAGCGGTGCCACCATCTTGATGATGAATCACATCACGGCGATTGATCCCATCATCGTGATGGGCATCGTGAAGGATCGTCACGTGATCGCCATGTCGAAAGTGGAAAACCGTCAACACCCACTCCTGAAATATTTCCTGATGTATTGGGATACGTTCACGGTTAACCGCGACATTGTGGATCGCAATGCTTTACAAATCCCAATCGAGTTGCTCAAGCGCGGTCATATCGTTTTGATTGCGCCAGAAGGCACACGCAATCCGCAGGGCTTGGGAGAGGCGAAAAACGGGTTGAGCTATATCGCCAGCAAAACGAACGCGACGATCATTCCAACCGCCATCTCCTATGCACAAGGTTGGGATCACTCCCTCAAGCGCGGTCAACGACACCACTTCAAACTCTCGTTCGGTAAACCGTTTCGCTTCGCCCTATCCGAAGGAGGCTCCGCCAGACAAGACCTGCAAACCTTCACCACGCAAGCAATGTATCAGCTTGCCCAAACGGTGGATGACCCTAACGCGCGTGGGATTTATGCGAATTGGGCAGATGCTCCGAGCGACAAGATTATCTTTCTGTAATATCTCTGGACTCTTTTTGATTGGCTATTACAAGAATAAAGATTTATGATAGAAGATGAGTTGATAGAATATGGTTGAAGGCAATGTCAGACAGCGCAAGGGCTTGCTCATTTGCAAGTTGACGAGGAGACGGTTGCTTGTCACGGGACAAGCATAACCCATGCGTACATGGGGAAAATCGAGAGATCAGCGGATGCCGTCAGGGTGGACACACACCCTATCTGACAGTAAATCGTAAGGGAAACTCTTGGAGCAATCCAGGCACTCAATCCCATTACGAATGTGAAACCACCTGCCCCCCCACACAGACTTCTACACCAGCTCTAGTTTTGCTTACCTATTTCACAGAAGGATGCAAGTCAATGTGCGGTATCGTCGGTTATATCGGTCATCGTAATGCAGTGCCGTTGGTGTTAGACGGGCTTCAACGTTTAGAGTATCGCGGTTACGATTCAGCAGGGGTCGCGGTCATTCACGAAGGTCAAATCAAGATTCGGCGCGATGTTGGGAAATTAATCAACCTGCGCAACAAAGTTGAGAGTGGTCCCATCGAGGGGACAATCGGAATTGGTCACACCCGTTGGGCAACACACGGAGAACCAAGCGAACGCAACGCTCATCCCCACGTGAGCATGAACGGTGATTTTGTGGTGGTACACAACGGCATCGTTGAGAACTACCTTGAACTCAAGCGTGAGTTGACCAGTGAGGGCGTGACCTTTGAGTCTGATACGGATACAGAAGTGATTGTCCAATTGATTGCACACCATGCCCAGCACCACACCAACGGGGATATGGTGGAAGCAACGCGCCAAACCGCTCTGCGCTTACGTGGGGCACAGGCAATTGTGGTGGTCAACAAGCACACCCCTGACCGCCTGATTGCGGTACGGATCGGCAATGCTGGTGGGGTGGCATTGGGGATTGGCAATGGCGAAAACTTCGTTGCTTCTGATATTCCCGCCATTTTGGAATACACTCGCAAGATGATCTTCTTGGATCACGCGGATATGGCAGTTGTCACCGCTGATTCCTATCACATTCAAACGCTACAAGGTGAACCGGTGGACGCGGAAATCCACGAGATCGACTGGGACTCAGTCAGCGCGGGACGTGGAGAATTTCAACACTTCATGCAGAAGGAAATCTTTGAGCAGGCTCGCGCTGTCACCGATACAATGGGCGGACGGGTTGACTTTGAGAAGGGCGACATCCTCCTCAAAGAGCTTAACCTCGATGAAGCCCTTGCCAAGCGCATCAGCAAGATTGTCATCACCGCCTGTGGGACGAGTTACTATAGTGGGTTGGTGGGGAAATTCTTCTTTGAGCAACTGGCGCGGGTCAATACGGAAGTGGAATACGCCAGCGAATATCGCTACCGTAACCCCATTCTGGATGAGAATACCATCGTCCTGGCAATCACCCAAAGCGGAGAAACTGCCGACACCCTCGCCGCGGTAGCAGAAGCGCGTAAGCGTGGGGCGATGATGTGGAGCGTGGTCAACGCCATCGGAAGCGCGGCAATGCGCACGGCAGATGGCTACGTCCTGATGAACGCAGGACCCGAAATCGGCGTGGCAAGCACGAAGGCGTTCACGACCAGCTTAGTCAACCAACTGATGATTGCATTACGCTTGGGGCAATTACGCGGGACAATATCCGCTGAACAAAGCGTTTTCTTTGCGCAACAACTTTCACAATTGCCCCGTTTGATTGGGCAAGTGCTGGAGTTTGAAGATCAGATCAAGGCTTTGGCAACAGTCTTCCACAACTACAAAGACTTCTTGTTCTTGGGGCGTGGCATCAATTATCCCATCGCGCTTGAGGGTGCCCTCAAGTTGAAGGAGATCAGCTATATTCACGCGGAAGGCTACCCCGCCGGGGAGATGAAGCACGGACCCATCGCCTTGATTGATGAGGACATGCCAGTCCTAGCGATTGCCATTCAAGATGATCTCTACGAAAAGATGATTAGCCAGATTGAGCAGGCGAAGGCACGCAATGGGATTGTGATTGCGGTTGCCACCGAGGGAGACACCTTCATTCAAAGCAAGGCGGATCATGTCCTATACGTCCCTGCTATGAACTCCTTCCTCAGCCCCATCGTTTCTTTGGCCTCATTTGAATTGATAATTTCCATTATTGTATCTGGTTCCTTTTTGTGAATTCTGCATAGCTTTCCAATTTCCC
>CAIRDJ010000358.1 GCA_903877335.1 uncultured Chloroflexota bacterium
GCCCACATTGAACGCCTGTTGATTGGTGTATACGGGTGGGGTGTGGCAAGCCACACAACCCTGCTCATTGAAGAGGCTTTCGCCACGCGCCAGCGTTTCAAGAGTGGCGTTGGATGGGGGCGGTTGAACGCCCTCAAGGGTGGCAAGGTATAAGGTGAGGGTATCCAATTCCAGCGACATCCCGCTCCGATTCTCGGTTACGGGGGGAAAGATGAATCCTGTGCCGCCAAAGTGCCGGCGCACCTTGTCTTCAAGTTGTGCCAATTCAAGCCAATTATCCATCCATGTATAGGGGGCAGTATCTTTTAGGTTGAATAAGTGTGGCGTGTTGCGTCCCCCCTCACCAAAAGATTGCCACACCAATCCGTCTGACATTCCATCAAAGTGACAGTTGGCACAGCTCACCCAATGGTCTTTGGATAAACTAGGATCGGTTGCGCTGTAGAACATCTCCGCCCCAATTAGCTCATCCACCGACAGCTTATCATTGACTGTCACAGGCAACTCATCCAACACCTGTTGAGTGGCGGCATCTATCGAGGTGATCGAGCCATCCAATACATTGTGTACCAACACGCGCGAGTTATCGTTATTGAGGAGTAGCCCGCGCGGTTGGGACCCCACAACAACATTGTTGATGTACGCTTGCGTGCGCAAATTATACACACTGACATCGTTACTGCCGGCGTTCGCCACGTATAACCACCCCCGTATGCCATCCACCAACGTAGCAAAGGGCATGTTCACAGGGCGATCCATAATATCTAACGCCAACCGACTGGGGCGATAGAAAGCCAATTGATCCAACTGCAACACATTCACCAGAGGAAACACCAGCGAGTCATAGGTAGCGGTAGGGTTTTCGGCATAGCTACGGGTTTGAGGGAGATAGGCGCGCGCTGTGTTGGGGTCGATAACGATATTTGCCGAGAGGGTTGTAGGATGGGGACTAGCTAAATGCTGAACCACCGCAAACTGTGGCAGGTAAATCAAGCTGACCCCTCCGCTCCAGAAATGCGTGACATATAGGAAATCTCCCCACAAAGCCAAGCCACTTGGGAAGGGTAAGGTGGGAATTTCTGCGATGGTTTCGAGCGTGGAAGTTTCGATCACCAACACCTTGCTACTGCCCTGCACAGAAACATAGGCACGCCCGTTAGCATCCACCACCACTCCGTAAGGGTATACCCCTGCCAACATCTTTTGGGCAATCATTTGTTGTTGTAGGGTATCCACCAACATCAAGCTACTATCCCCACGATTGACCACAATAGCGGTTTCGTTGTTCGGCAGATATGCCACACTGCGCGGGTCTGACCCCACTTCGACCTCTGCTTGCACCACCCCCGAAATAGGGGCAACGATGGAAACGGTATCATTGAGCATGTTGGCAACCACCAACAACCCCGTTTTAGAGCTAAGGGCAAAACTGTTGTTGCTACGAGTGGGAACATTGCTGGCAGGCAAGGCATAGAGCGGACGTGGGGTAGAATCAGTTGATTGTGCCCACAAAGGAAGTGCCCCGCCCAAAGCCCCCCAGAAAATGATAGTGAGCAACAAGAACACGCGGTTTTGATGCCGAAGGTTAACCATGCTTTCTATTCCTGAAAGGTGATTAAGCGATTATGCCAAAGGATGAATTGGCGCGTGGTCGCAGAGGGTTGTCCGTTCTCATCCAAACCTGTGACAAAGAAGGTGATGTTCACGGTATCGGATGCTGATGCACCGCTAAAGCGTCCGTTATCTCCCTCATAGGCGGGATACACATCGACGATGCGTCTGGGGTCAAACTGGTAGGAAAAGCTACCTCCGAACAAGGCGACTGGTTTTTGCTCGATGATGACATTGGGAAGGGTGACGCTGACGGTTGCTTGAATATTCGTCCAACCTGGTGGGGAGAACATCACAAAGTTGTATAGCCCACCAATCGGAATGACGCTATCATTTTCCACCTGTCCCCAACTAATACTTGCGGAGGTTTCGCCCACCACAAGCAGTTGATATTCGTTGTTGGTTGCTCCCAAAACAGAACCGCGCGGGAAGGGGGGTGCAACTTCCCCGATCGAAGTCCCGCCCTCATGGATGACCTCCAATTGAACGCGCCACACGCCCACTTCATCCAGCACCACCCCACTATCAGGTAAGAAAACATAGCCGTGTAGGTTGGCTTGTGCCTCAATGTCATAGGTTTTGCCAGAGGGTGAGATTAATTTCACGTTGACACGTGCATCAAGGGGAGGGGCAACCTGCCCCACGAGTTGGTAAGGGGTATCTTTGACCAGTACATCACCTGCCCGTATGGCGGTAGGATGGAAGAATAAGTCAAGCGGTTGACCGTTGAAATTCAGTAACGCTCCGCCATCCACCCCGCCAGACGCTCCGCGCGTGGGGGGCAATACCCGTACCCCGCGCTCATCTTCGGGATGGGTCAAGACCACGAACGAGGCATACGTCACAATCTCGTCAAGAGCAAGTTCACTGTTCTGTATCCGCGCCCCCCCAAACAGGAAGAAGGTATCATCCCGTTGTAGCCCTGCCCCCCCCGCCCCAATCTGGAGGTTGAGAGGGTCTTGCAGGGTGAGTAAAGACGGAGCGGATGTGTCGGACGCTCCCAAGACCATCTGTCGAAGCGTGGTAGAGGGTGTCACGTAGCTGAGATAACCGTAGGCGGTTTGAATTTGCTCGCCCACGAACAAACTGGGTAAAGCATCTGCCAAGTCGTTAGAACCCACCATCTGCAACGGGAGGCGGTCTTGCCAAATCTGCTCATAAAGCGATTCGATCTCCCCCTCATCGGCACGGCTCAATAACCAGTTGCTGTATTCACCGCTGTGATCTTGTAACTGGAAAGTTGGGTAGAGCGCGTTGGTTGCTGTGTCGGGCATCCAAACCACATCCCCACTAAAATAGGGGGGATAAATCACACGGCTAGAACCGTCGCGCACCGAGATTTGATCGGCAGTGTAACGCGCTTGCTGGGGCGCACTGGGATCATTCGCCAAGCCACGCCCACCATGTAACACGAATGTTTCGCCAATAGCATGACCGACTACGCCAGCACTGCGTAAGCTACCCGCCCATAGTTGCTCTTGTGAGTTGGTATAGCGCACTTCATAGTCAATCACGTATTCCCCAGCACGATCAAAGTGAAGCACCTCATCAGTAATCCACACCCCATAGGCGTTAGTTTGTCCCTCTAGGATTGTTTCCACCC
>CAIRDJ010000359.1 GCA_903877335.1 uncultured Chloroflexota bacterium
CTGGTGTTCGTCATGCCTCTCGGCGAGACCTTGTTCTTTCGGGGAATCCTGCAGAAGAACCGCTCATTATGGGTGGTGGGGGTGCAAAGCACCGTCTGGACGCTGCTACTGTTCTTTCCAACCATCCATGACCTGACCAATTTTTGGGCGGTGAGCGTGTTCATCGGCATGTCATTCGCCATCGTCAACATGGTCTATAGTTGGGTGCGCGGGCGGAATGGACTGGCGGCAAGCTGGGTTTGTCAGATCACCGTCAACCTAATTTTGTTGTATCTGCCGTATGTGGGTTGACGGGGCAACCAGTCGCCCGCTTCCTTTGCATGTTCAACCCCCGTGACTGTGTTCACAATTTACGCGCGCCGCGCTAGGTTTGCCACCGCAACCCCGCTCATCACCACCAACCCGCCCACCGCTGTGAGCGCAAGCGGACGCTCCCCGAAGATGAACCATGCCAGCAGGGTAGACCCCAGCGGAATGAGCATCATCAAGAGGCTAATGAAAGTGGGGGAGACTTTGCCAAGCGCATAATTCCAGGCACCATGTCCAACAATTTGAGGGAGGAGCGCGATCAAGAATAACCAACCGTAAGCAGGGCGTGGATAGCCTAAGAATGTGCCACCGCTCAACAGCACATATGCCGCCACCCACACGCTCGCCAAGCCAAACACCAACCATGAATAGGGCAAGACTTGTAACTTGTTGCGCAACTGACGAGCCAGTGTGAAATTGGTTGCCAACGAAATAGAGGAGAACAACGCTAGGCTATTGCCGAACCAGTGGTTTGGATAGACCGTTAGAATGGGATTGGCGCGAGTTTGGGCAATAATCAACGTGCCACAAAACGCAAGCCCGATGCCCATCCACACCGAGCGGTTGACGGTTTCTTTCAACACCACGATAGCCAAGAGCGCCGTGAAGAACGGCGTCAAGCTGGAGAAGATCATCGCCTCAATCACTGGAGTAGATTCAAACGCGGTGACGAACATCAAGAAGTGAATCGCCAACACCGCGCTATTGAGTGTTGCCAAGAGCATCTCGCGCCCGTGCAAAGAGCGCAATTGTTGCCATTGCGCTTGGGAGAGCCACGGGGTTAACAGCAGACACGCCAACCCCAAGCGAAACGCCACAATCACGTTAGAGGGTACTTGGTACCATTGTGTTAGGCGGATCAAGATGGCGGCAGAGGATGCAACCACCAATCCCGCCACGATCACCCACCCTAGCGGAATTTCATTTCGCAGACTGGGGTTCACAGGAAGGATAGGTTCAGTTGAGGGTAATGAGGGGCGCAAGGTTTTCAAGGGTTTGTTCTCCAATGCCTTCCACATTTAACAGGTCTTCTAGCGCTTGAAATGACCCGTTGGCTTCGCGGTAGGTGAAAATGCGTTGTGCCATCACTTCCCCAATACGTGGTAAGGTCATTAGTTCTTCTACGGTCGCGGTGTTGATATTGACCTTAGTCCCGCCCATCGGGGTGGGGAGTTGGTTGAGGGCGTTCAAGGTGGGTTGGGTGATGATCCCCCCTTGCAGTACAGTGGTAACGGTTGGGGTGGGGGGCAAAAAGGGCACATGCACTTGGTCTCCATCGCGCAGCAAGCCTGCCAAGTTCACGCGCACCGCGTCCGCTTGGGGCAACATTCCGCCTGCCGCCGTGATGGCATCCGTCACCCGTGCGCCGTGCCCAACCTGTACTAGCGTTTCGGGTTGTGCCACTGCCCCCGTCACGTAGACGGTGATCGGACTGGGGGTGGCGGTGGGCAACGGGATGGGCGTGGGGGCGGGTGGAAGAATGACGATCTCCACCCCCTTTGGGCGAGATTGCAACACGAGCGTTGCTGCCGTGGCGATCGCCACCACCACGATGGCGTACACCACCACAAGCGAGCGAGCAGATGAATTTGACATGTTGACCTTCCTTTGACCTGCAGACCGCGTTTAATATTTCCTGACTAAGGTGCGGTAGGTGGTAGGTTGGCGCGTTTGGATGAATTGAAACTCTTCGCGGAACTTGCGCACTTGGTCGATGTCAATGCGTGCCACCGCGAACCCTTCGAGTGGCTCGCCCGTTTCGGGGTTGGTTTCGTCCGCTAACGAGGCGTAAATTTCACCGCGCGGTCCGATCAACATGCTTTCCCCCCCAAAGGTGAGCGTCACATCTTCCCCAACGCGGTTCACCGCAATCACGAAGCACGAGTTTTCATAGGCGCGGGCGCGAGTGTAAGCCTTCCATTCATCAATCTGGGACGCTTCCCAATTTGCCAACACACAGATAATCTCTGCACCCTCTAAGGTGAGCGCACGCGCCACCTCTGGATAGGCGAGGTCATAGCCGAGCATCATCCCAATCGTGCCGATTTCAGTTTCAGCCACAGACATTTTGTAGCCCTCGCGGAACGCCATACGCTCTTCGCCACGCAGATGAATCTTGTTATACACTTCCAACAACTCCCCATCGGGTCCAACTAACACGGCAGAGTTGTAGAGCACACTCTCGACTTTTTCTTTGGATGCCATGCCAAAGGCGATATACACCCCATATTCATTGGCACGCTGCGAGATCAGATTGACGATTTGTCCCGGTATGCGCTGTGCCAACTCGGTGAAGCGCACGCCTAGTTCACACCCACTGGTAATCAACTCTGGGAAGACGATCAGATCGACTGTCTGCTTTGCAGCAATTTTGCCGATCATCTCGGACATTTTGAGGAGGTTTTCTTCAAGCTCACCCATTTTGGGTTTCATTTGCACAATTGCAACAGTTATTTCTCGCATGTTTTAACTTTCCTTAGCGTGTAATTATCAGGTTATTGTACCTAGCGCACGCGGGTTACGCTATCTTAAGCATGTGTGGTTCTTCAACTTGGCTCACGAAGTTTGTCTAAGATGTTCTTCAAGCCGGCGGGCAACGGGGATTCAAACACCATCCGCTCGTGTGTGATCGGGTGGTCAAAGCTCAAGTAGGTGGCGTGTAAGAATTGTCGCTTGAGTTTGAGACGTTGCTTGCTATAACCATACACCCGATCTCCCACCACCGGCGCACCGATGAATGCCAGATGCACGCGGATTTGATGGGTGCGTCCGGTCAACAGGTGGACGCGCAAGAGGGTTCGCCCATCTCGAAAGCCTTCTTCGATCACTTCAAATTCCGTTATTGCCTCTTTGCCATCACGGATGACGGTCATCTTTTTGCGTTGGCGTGGGTCACGCCCGATGGGGGCATTGATCCGCCCTTTGGCAGAGGAGGGTGCTTTTTCGGTGAGGGCGAGGTAATGCTTTTCAACAGTGCGCTGCTGAAATTGCTGGAGCATGTTCGCCAGTGCGGCGTCGCTCTTTGCCACCACCACCAAGCCACTCGTGTCTTTGTCCAAGCGATGCACCATCCCATGCCGCTCGACATCAAGCAGATGAGGATAGCGGTTGACCAGCGCATTCAAGAGCGTGCCACTCATGTTGCCCACGCCCGGATGCACCACCAAGCCAGCGGGCTTGTCAATGACGGCGATATGCTCATCGTCATAGACCACTTTGAGGTCAATCGCTTCCGGCTCTAGGTCTGGTTCAACAATGATCGGGAGCGTCACACTCACGCGATCCCCTATGCGCAACTTCACCCCCGCCTTGACTTGCTTCCCCTCCACGATCACCAAGCCCTCTTTAATCATGCTTTGGACTTGAGAGCGCGAGAGCCACGCAATTTGTTCGCTCACCAGTTTGTCTAGCCGTTCTCCCCCAGTAAGCACCTCAAATTCAATCACTTCACGTTCAGATTCTGTTTTTTCCATCGTATCCCCTATACGGTACTCACGCTCATGGCATCGGCAAGGTACTTCAATATCCGTAACAATTCCACCTGCCATGATCCTAAATCATTGACATACAGCGGCAGGATAACCGCGACACGGCTAACTTCGATTCCTTCCCCTAGCTTGCGCTCCAAGTCTTTCCGATCCACAGTGGGCAAGTAGGGCAGGCGAATTTCGATTTTGCCCTGTCGCGCTAAAACGGCGGTGGCGGTTGCCAAACGCGCCAGCACCTTCACATCTATCTGAAAGAGCAACCCACGCACCGCTAAAGGCAAGCTCCCAAAGCGATCTTCCAGCTCAACACGCATCAGGTCTACCTCATCTAAGGTGTCCAGCGCGGCAATGCGACGGTAGATTTGTAACCGTAGGGCAATCTCTGGAATCCAGTCGGTTGGGATATACGCCGGCGTGGGAAGATCAATGATGATTCCCGCTTGATGGTTGGGTTGCGCTTTTTGTGGGATGCTCTCTAGGGTGCGTAGCTTGGCGATGGACTCCGCCAGCATTTGTGTGTAGAGATACAACCCAACGGAGGCGACGTGCCCACTTTGGCGCGTAGAGAGAATATCCCCCGCCCCGCGAATTTCCATATCGCGCATTGCCACCTGAAAGCCCGCACCTAGTTGGGTGTTTTCCGCTAGGGTTTCTAGCCTTGCGCGTGATTCTGCGGTCAGTTTGCTGTGGGTGGGATGGAAGAAATAAGCGTAAGCCTGCTGGGCACTGCGCCCCACGCGCCCGCGCAACTGATACAACTGTGCCAAACCAAACCAATCCGCCCGATCAATGATGAGGGTATTGGCGTTCGGAATGTCGATGCCACTCTCCACAATCGAAGTGGACACCAACACATCAAACTCCGCCCGTGCGAACGA
>CAIRDJ010000360.1 GCA_903877335.1 uncultured Chloroflexota bacterium
ATCGCGTACTGCCCCATGCACTTGAGGGATACAACGCAAGGTATAGGCATCTTGTACATTTTCAGAGGTGTGCGGGCGGGTTAGCCCACTCCCCTGTAAGAGCGAGCGCAAGTGAGCGGCACACTCTATCTGACGTGGGAACGGGCGCAACTGGTGGATACGCGCATCAAAGGCGCGATCTGTCCCATTCAACGCCTCAAGGCTCATGCACCCCGCCACGTCGGCAGTGAGGCTCAATCGCTCCGCGCGATCGGTTTCTAGCACACCCAACGCACACATAACCGATGTTCCGTTGGTGAGTGCTAACCCCTCTTTAGCCGCAAGCGCAATCGGTTCTAATCCAGCACGACGGAGCGCGGTTGCCCCATCGGATTGCACGCCGTCAAAAATGGCTTCCCCCTCGCCAATCATGGGTAACGCCATGTGCGCCAAAGGTGCCAAGTCACCGCTTGCGCCCAGCGATCCTTTTTGTGGGATGATGGGGTGAACCCCTCGGTTGAGCATTGCCAACAAGAGTTCAAGCGTTTCCAAGCGAATACCACTGTAACCGCGTGCTAACGTATTGGCGCGGATGAGCATAATCGCACGAGTGGTAGGTATGTCAAATACATCCCCCACCCCAACGGCATGACTCACGATGATGTTATATTGCAATTGAGCAACATCTTCGGGTCGAATGACCTTGTTCTTGAACGCGCCAAAGCCGGTTGTAATCCCATATGCCACCACCCCATCCGCCAACAACCGCTGGACAGCATCTGCTGCCCGCTGAACATTGACACGGGCAACCTCGCTCAATTCAACCACCGGTGTACCATACGCCACCTGGAGCACTTGCTCAAACGTGAGATGCTCCCCATCTAAAATGATGCGCTCCATTGCGGTTTCCCTTTCAGATAAACTTGTTCAACGAGTGAGTTGCCCATTTCCACCACGAGGCTACGATAATCATCGGTTTGCAAAACCACGACATCCGCTTGCTTGCCAACCTCTAAAGACCCCACCCGATCCAACACGCCCAAAGCATGCGCAGCATTCACGGTACACGCATTCAATGCTTCAGACGGGAGCAAGCGTTGCACACGACACGCCAACGCCATCACAAATGGCAAACTCAACACAGGGGAAGAGCCGGGGTTGTAATCTGTGGCAAGTGCCAAGATGCCATCGGCATCAACAAGGTGGCGAGCATTGGCGAAGTGTAAGTTACCCAAATGCAGGTTCACGGTTGGGAGCATCACGCCGACTGTTTCAGAACGCGCCAATATGTCTAAGTCAGACGGCGGAGTCACTTCGAGATGGTCAACAGAGGTCGCCCCCATCTCTACAGCTACAGGCACCGCCCCCCCATGATGGAATTGATCGAGATGCGCTTTGCGTGGCAAGCCGAGTTGACGCGCCTGCTCAAAGTAGGCAACCATGTGTTCAAGGGTGAACGTCCCTTCTTCGACGAAAATATCCACAAACATGGGAATCCCCTGTTGGGGCAGGTCGGATGCTTGATAGAGCGCGTGAACGCTCGGTAAAGAATCTGCCAGAACATAGGCAAGATAATCCGAAGCACTGGCAAATTCTTCGGGTTTGGCGTGTGCGCCCAAAAAAGTGGGGATCAAGGTCATGGCATGATCCAGCGCAAAGACCGCCTGCAGTTGCTTGGATTCCGCTTCGGTGGACAAACCATACCCACTTTTAAGTTCAGCGGTGGTTGTGCCCCAGCGTAACATGGTGGATAAACGCTTTCGCGCCTGTTTCATCAGCTCTGTTGCCGAAGCTGAACGGGTTGCCCGCACCGTATTCAGGATTCCGCCACCAGCTTTCAAAATATCCAGATACGATTTACCCTGTAGGCGCAACTCAAATTCGTCATAGCGATGCCCAGCATGCGGAACGTGCGTGTGACAATCAACCAAGCCCGGCAAAACCACCCGTCCGCTCAAATCGACAACCTGCTCGGCGTGGTACGCTCCCAGTAGATCGCCCGTCTTTCCGACAGCGACAATGCGCCCGTCATGAACGACCAACGCGCCATCTGAGATTAGCCCAAGTTCGCGCATTTGTGCGCCACGCTTGGGTTGATTGTGACAGGCACACGTCACCAGTTGGGTAGCATGTGCCAAGATCAAGTCCACCGTTTGCATAGTCGCCCCCTAGCGCATCATTGGAATTTTGATGCCGTTTGCTTTGGCAAAGGATATCGCCTCCGGATAGCCGGCATCCACATGGCGAACAACGCCCATGCCGGGGTCGGTGGTCAACACGCGCTCAATGCGTCGCGCGGCTTCAGGCGTGCCATCCGCTACAATCACTTGTCCGGCGTGGATGCTGTAGCCAATTCCCACCCCACCCCCATGATGCAAGCTAACCCAAGTTGCCCCACCCACAGCATTGATGAGCGCGTTCAAGAGGGGCCAATCGGCAATCGCATCAGAGCCGTCGCGCATGGCTTCAGTCTCACGGTTGGGGCTTGCCACCGAGCCTGAATCCAGATGATCGCGCCCAATCACAATCGGCGCACTCAGTTCACCGCTTGCCACCATTTGATTGAGCTTCAAACCTGCCTGCACGCGCTCGCCATAACCTAGCCAACAAATGCGAGCAGGCAACCCTTGAAACTCAATTTTTTCGCGTGCTAGTTCTAACCACCGCTGGAGGTGGTCATCGTGAGGGAACAAGGATTTCATGGCTTCATCGGTCTTGTAGATGTCCTGTGGATCGCCTGATAGAGCAACCCAGCGGAAGGGGCCCTTGCCCTCACAGAAGAGGGGGCGAATATACGCCGGCACAAAACCGGGATAGTTGAAGGCATCTTTGACCCCGTGGTCATAGGCGCGTTGACGCAGGTTGTTGCCATAATCAAAGACAATCGCGCCCCGCTTTTGCCATGCGAGTAAGGTTTCAACATGCCTAGACATCGAGTCTAAAGCGCGTTGACGATAGGCTTCTGGGTCAGTTTCGCGCAGGGCATTTGCATCGGCAACACTCAAACCAACGGGAATGTAGCCAAACATCACATCATGGGCACTGGTTTGGTCGGTGACAATATCAGGGATAACTCCACGCTCCAAGAGTTCAGGCAGGACTGCGCTGGCGTTCGCCACCAAACAAACCGATAACGGTTGCCCGTGCTCAAGAGCCTCTTCAACCCAAGTCATTGCCTCTTCTAATTCATCCGTCACACGATCCACCTGTCGTAAATTCAAGCGACGCTCCGCCCGCCACGCATCCACTTCCACAAACAACCCCACCCCTTCATTCATGGTGACGGCAAGGGGTTGTGCGCCCCCCATTTCTCCCAAGCCAGCGGACAGGACAAACTTCCCTTTCAAGCTGTCCCAACCATGTTGTTTGGCAAGCGCACCGAAGGTCTCGTATGTGCCTTGAAGAATCCCCTGCGTGCCGATGTAAATCCAACTGCCCGCGGTCATTTGTCCATACATCAACAAGCCCTCTTTTTCCCAGCGGTCAAAGTTGGCTTGGGTTGCCCATGCAGGCACAATATTGCTATTTGCCAACAGAACACGGGGCGCGTCCGTATGTGTTTTGAAAACCGCCACCGGCTTGCCCGACTGCACCAACAGCGTTTCATCGGCTTCTAGCTCAATCAAGGTGCGTAAGATTGCATCGAACGCCTCCCAATTACGGGCGGCTTTTCCGCGCCCTCCATACACAATCAAATTCTGTGGATCGAAGGCAACCTGCGGATCAAGGTTATTCATGAGCATGCGGTAAGCTGCTTCTATCTGCCAGTTTTTACAGGTTAACTGTGAACCCGTTGGAGCTTTAATCGTGCGAGACATCATCCATTCCTCATCTATACTGAATAAATAAACTGATATATAGCCAACGCAGCTAGGCGCGAAGTGCGATCATCGAGATCAAAAGCAGGATTCACTTCCGTGATTTCATACAAGCGTGAGCGTGGGTCTTGCCCCGCCAAACGCGCCACCTCCACACACTCAAACGCGCTCAAGCCCAAAGAGTTGGG
>CAIRDJ010000361.1 GCA_903877335.1 uncultured Chloroflexota bacterium
AGTTGGTGGAGCTGATGCTTCAGCAGATGCCCCCTGTCACCATCAAGCATGGGGTCGATGTGCGCTCATGGGAGGGGGATACGCTCACCTTGAGCAATGGCGAAATCCTCACGGTTGAGCGTGTGGTCTACGCTGGGGCACGCACGCCACGCCTTGAGGGGTTGGGGTTGGACCAGGTTGGGATAGATACGAGCGCGGGCAAGATCGCGGTGGATGATCGCATGCGCACTGCCGTGCCGAATCTCTATGCCATTGGAGATGTGACCGCTTTGTCCATGTGGGCACACAGTGCGCAACGCATGGGGGAGGTGGTGGCGCACACCATTCTGGGGCAAGCAGATCGTTTCCGCATGGAGTACATCCCACGCATTATTTATAGCCGCCCACAATTGGCGTGCGTCGGCATGACCGAACACGAAGCGCACGCGCAAGGCATCCCCACGCGCACCGCAAAACTCCCCCTACAACACAATGGACGCTTTCTAACGGATTATTCACCACAGGCTCGTGGCTTATGTAAGGTGGTCATCCACGCCAACACTAAACAGGTGTTAGGCGTGCATCTGGTGGGGGGCAACGCCTCGGAGTGGATCAATGGCGCGGTTGCTATGCTAGAAGATGAGTTCCGCGTGCAAGATGTGCGTGAACTTGTGTTGATCCATCCCACCATCACCGAAGCCATTCGAGACGTATTCTTTGAAATATAGGTATCTACCATGACAAAATCTGTTTTTATTTCTCCCGCTACTGTCCGCCAAAGTGGACACTTAATGAGTTCCGAATTGCCCCTCAACGTGTACCAATCGAACCCCGCTATTGAAGCGAAGGAGTACGGTTCAGAAGCATTGTTGCGCATGTACCACGATATGACGCTCATTCGTGAATTTGAGACGATGTTGGATCGCATCAAGCAGGAACAGAAATACGAGGACATTGCGTATGAGCATCGCGGGCCGGCGCACCTTTCGATTGGGCAAGAAGCCACCGCTGTTGGGCAGGCGTATCACCTCACCACGGACGATCTCATCTTCGGTTCACACCGAAGCCATGGCGAAATCCTCGCCAAAAGTCTATCCGCCATCGCCAAGCTGTCGGGCGATGATCTGTTGCAGATCATGAAGACGTATTTGGGCGGTGAACTGCTGGACATCGTGAGCGAATTTAGCGACGACACGCCCACCGAATTGGCAATCAACTTTGCGCTGTTTGGCACACTAGCGGAAATCTTTGGGCGGAGCAAAGGCTTCAATCGTGGGATGGGTGGCTCAATGCACGCTTTCTTCGTCCCGTTTGGCATCATGCCCAATAACGCCATTGTGGGTGGTTCTGCTCCTATTGCAACAGGGGCGGCGTTATACAAGCGCGTCAACCGCAAGCCCGGCATGGTGATCGCCAATATCGGGGATGCCTCTAGCGCGTGTGGTCCCGTGTGGGAAAGCATGGTGTTCTCGGCAATGGATCAGTACCGTAAGCTGTGGAACGATGATCGTGGCGGGTTGCCCATCCTCTTCAATTTCATGAACAACTTCTATGGCATGGGCGGGCAAACCTACGGCGAAACAATGGGCTTTGAGATTTTGGCGCGGATTGGCTTGGGGGTGAATCCTTCTGCCATGCACGCGGAACGGGTGGACGGCTATAATCCGCTGGCGGTGGCGGATGCCATCAAGCGCAAGAAAGCACTGCTGGAGCGTGGCGAAGGTCCGGCGTTGTTGGATGTGGTCACCTATCGCTACAGTGGACATTCGCCCTCTGATGCGTCTTCCTATCGAGAGCGCGATGAAGTTGAACGCTGGCGCGAGCAAGACGCGATCGTCTACTTTGGGCGTTACCTCATCCAGAACCAACATGCCACCAACGCCAAGCTACAAGAGATGCGCGACGAAGTGAAGAAGCGCGTCATGCGCCTGCTCAGCGTTGCCATCTCCACCGAGATCGCCCCCTATGCCACCGAGTCGCTCATTGAATCGGTCATGTTCTCTAACCAACCCACCGAGAGCAGAGGCAACCGTCAATCCGAGGTCTTGCTCCCGATTGGGAAAACGCGCCTTGCGCAAACCCAAGCAAAGCATCGTTTCGCTTATGACGCGAATGGGAATGAGTTGCCCAAGTTGCAGTGCGTGACCTACGCTGAGGCGTTGTTTGAAGCGATGATTCACCGCTTCTATCAAGACCCCACGATGGTGGCGTATGGCGAAGAAAACCGCGACTGGGGCGGGGCGTTTGGGGTGTATCGCGGTTTAACCGAAGCCCTCCCGTATCACCGACTGTTCAACGCCCCGATTGCCGAAGCCGCCATCGTCGGCTCTGGCGTGGGATACGCGCTGGCAGGGGGGCGTGCGGTGGTGGAATTGATGTATGCTGACTTCATGGGGCGGGCAGGGGATGAACTGTTCAACCAGATGGCGAAATGGCAAAGCATGTCCGCCGGCGTGTTGACCCTCCCACTTGTGGTGCGGGTATCGGTAGGGATGAAGTATGGGGCGCAACACTCTCAGGATTGGTCATCGTTGGTGGCGCATATCCCCGGCCTCAAGGTGTACTATCCTGCGACTCCCTATGATGCGAAGGGGATGCTCAACTTGGCGTTGCGCGGAAGTGACCCCGTGATCTTCTTTGAAAGCCAACGCTTATATAACAAGGCAGAAACCGTCGTGACGGAGGGCGTGCCCACCCACTATTACGAAGTGCCCGAAGGTGAACCGATCATCCGACGCGCGGGCAGTGACCTCACGTTGGTGACGCTGGGCGCAACGCTTGACCGCGCCCTAGAGGCGGCAGCGTGGTTAGCCACCCAGCATCAGTTGTCGGTAGAGGTGATTGACCTGCGCTTCATCAACCCGCTCAACCCCGTCACAGTGATTGAATCGGTCAAGAAAACGGGGCGTGCCCTGTTGGTTTCAGACGCTTGCGAGCGGGGTTCATTCTTGCACACGGTCGCCAGCTTGCTAACCCAAGCGACTTTCGCCTATCTGGATGCCCCCATCACGGTGGTTGGCTCACGCAACTGGATTACCCCGCCCGCTGAATTAGAGGAATTATTTTTCCCACAGGTGGCGTGGATTGTGGATGCGCTACACGAACAGATTCTACCCTTAGAGGGGCATGTTGTCCGTACCACTCAAACCATAGATGAGCGCGTTCGTCGCTTTCAACATGGGGTATAATGGCGCGGTCAAAGTTATGCTGAGCGTCAAAGGATGAAACCATGCCTGCTGAGGTGAAACACAAATATCAAGGGGTGTACCTTATGTTCTGGGGCGACACCCTCACCGAGCAAGACTTACACGCTGCGGAGTCGCAATGGGAACGCGCCCGTCGCAAGGATCAACCTTTCCCCGCCGTGTTGGTGCTAGACACCATCCAAGTTGCTAACCCGTTGGGGGCGGCGCGTTTGTTCGCTAATCAACTGCGAGTGTCGTTAGAACGCCTGATCGTGGTTAACAACTCTGTCCC
>CAIRDJ010000362.1 GCA_903877335.1 uncultured Chloroflexota bacterium
TTCTCTCGATTGGGCATGAGAGAATCGCATATGTTGGATCGTCAATAAGATTTCGATCCAATTGGCAAAGGCTTCAAGGCTATCGAGAAGCGTTTCTTCGGCGTGGAATGGCAGTGAATGAGGCTCATATCTTTTACTTACTACCCATCATGTCTGATTATGAAACCGGTAGAAAAGCCCTCAACTATTTGCTGGATACCAACGTGACAGCTGTTTTCTGTTACGACGATATGATTGCGTTAGGGTTGATGAATGCGTGCCGTGAGCGCGGAATTCACATACCAGATCAACTAAGTGTAGTCGGTTTTGATAATATTGACCAATCTTCTCGATTTTACCCGGCACTTACCACGATCCACCAACCCAAGTTTGAGTTGGGGAAAACTGCAATGCAGATCATTCAAAATCCCCCGCCCCAACCGGTCACAGAGTTTTTGGGATGCCAACTGATTGTTAGAGAATCCACTAAACCTCTAAAGTTGGTGCCGTAGTCATGGTGGCGCAGGGCGAGGGGTGCCCAATTATCCATTAAGCATACGTTGACGTTCCATCCTAGAGTGGATACAATGTCCACTACAGTTGAGAGAGATAAGTAAAAGTAATGAAGTACCACATTTGGACATTGGGTTGCCAGATGAACACTGCGGATTCCCAGCGACTCGCCTCTGAATTGGAGCGCATGGGCATTACCGCAGAAACCGACAACCCCGAAGAAGCTGAGATTCAGGTCGTCAATACTTGCGTGGTGCGCCAAAGTGCAGAAAACAAAGGCTTGGGGCGCATCCATGAATTGCAAACCCTCAAGCGCACCGATCCCAGCAAGATCATCGGGGTGATGGGGTGTATGGTCGGCGTGAAAGACCCGGTGCAACTACGTAAACGCTTGCCCGGCGTCGATGTGTTCATGTCCCCTTCCGATCCGTTGCCGATGGTGACGTTCTTACAAGAGCGCGTGGATGACCTCAAGGTGCGCCATGCCGAATGGGACGCTCGCCAACAGCGCGATGCCCTGCAAGATGGGGATTTGATCTTGCCCTTGCACGAGCAACACAACTTGATTAGTGCGCATGTGCCGGTGGTGTATGGTTGTTCGCACGCTTGTTCTTTTTGCATCATCCCGTTTCGGCGTGGCGTAGAGCGAAGCCGTAGCGTGGGGGAGATCGTTGCCCACGTGCGAAGCCTCGCCCTGCAAGGTGTGAAGGAAGTGACGCTGTTGGGGCAGATTGTCGATCGCTATGGCAAAGACATCCCCGACGGTCCCGACTTAGCTGACTTGTTGCGCGTGGTGCATGGTGTGGCGGACGAAACCGGGCTAGAGCGCATCCGCTTCTTGACCAGTCACCCCAACTGGTTGAGCGAAAAACTGTTAGAAACGGTTGCTGAGTTGCCTAAGGTGATGCCTCACATTGAAGTGCCGGTTCAAGCGGGCGATGATCTTGTCTTGGAACGCATGAAGCGCGGTTATACTGTCGATCAGTATCGTCAACTGGTGCACAAAATCCGCGCGATCATCCCAGATGTTGCCATCCATACAGACATCATCGTGGGCTTTTGTGGCGAAACTGAAGCGCAGTTTCAAGGCACGTATGACTTGTTGGCGGAGTTACAACTAGATAAGGCGCACCTTGCCCAATATAGCCCACGCCCCAACACCGTCAGTGAGCGGCGTATGGAAGATGATGTGCCTGACGACGAGAAGAAGCGTCGCCATCAGGCATTAGAGGCTCTACAAGAACAAATCAACGCCACCATCAATCATCGCTATCTGGGGCAGACGGTTAAAGTATTGGTTGAGGAAAACCAAAAAGGTAAATGGCGAGGCAGAACCCCGCAGAATAAACTTGTATTTTTTAATTCAGATGTGGATTGGCGTGGTAGCATGGCAGACGTAGAAATTATATGGACTGGACCGTGGTCTATGCAGGGGCAGCTTCCACAAGCAACCCACTAAGTTGTCACCGTGTAGGCTTGAGCGCGTTTTAACCCGTCCTTAAAGGTGATGCGTAGGTCATTGCAGTTCAACCCTGTGAAATGTATTTCGTACAGAGGTCCAATGAGCAAAACCCACACCAAAACGGTTGACAGTGAGTACCGACCAGAGGATTTGGTTATATGTCGCCAGAAAAAAGTGGATACTACTATCCCAATAAATTTGCCCGCATTACCATCGAAGCGATGGAAGAAATCATGGGTAAAACAGGGCTTGATGCAATTTTGCAGACGGCAAAGTTACCTGAACTGATCGATAACTACCCACCGGACAACCTTGAAAAAGGTTTTGACTTTGCAGATTTTACCGCGCTCAATACTGCTTTAGAGGAAAAGTACAATCCGCGTGGGGGACGCGGATTAGCTCTGCGTGTTGGACGGGCAACTTTCGCAGAAGGCTTGCGCTCTTTCGGTGCGCTTGCTGGCGTAGAAGACCTCGCCTTTAAGGTGCTCCCACTGAATGCTAAATTGAAAATCGGTGTATCGGCACTTGCAGATATTTTCTCACAGTTTTCAGATCAAATCTCACATGTCTACGAAGAAGGAACAGACCGCATTGTCTTCACGTTGCAACGTTGTCCAATGTGTTGGAAGCGTGTCGCTGACCGCCCTGTGTGTTACATTGGGCAAGGCTTGCTTCAAGAGGCGTTGAGTTGGGTATCAGGCGGGCATGAGTTCAAGGTCGAAATGACCAAGTGTATGGCTAAAGGCGATGATGTTGGACGCTACGTGATCTTCAAGGAACCCATCCTCTGAACAGCTTGTGAGCGCGATGTGCTGTGTTTGTGGCAATTAACATCAGCGTCTGTAAAATTTTGACTGCTTTTCAAAAGATCGAGACAGTTTTCATTTGCCAGAAGCCTATCTTTAATGGGATAATGACTTCACTTTCTAAGTGGGGTCTTTTTATTTTGGGCGACAGATGAAAACATTAAAACGACAACTCCTTCTGTGTTCGACAGTGTTATGGGGTGTGCTTGGATGCAACCTCACGTTGGGGCAATCCAGTCTTGCAACTGTTACCCCTACCGTCATGGTGGATGAATCGGTCTTGCCGACCGTCAAGGTTGAAGCCCCATCGGCGGGTAGTCAAGCACAACAGGGTAGCCCCTTATTGGTCTCCGCCGTGGCAACCGATGCGGTTGGCATCACGCGCGTACAATTGCTTGCTAATAATCAACTCGTGAAAACCGTCTCATCGGAATCGGTCAATGGTGAACGTGAAATGGCGGCGGTTTTGGATTACATCCCACGCTTAACAGGCAATGTTGAGTTGCGCGTCGTGGCGTTTCGTGGAACCATAGCGAGTGAGCCTGTGGTGCTGACTGTGCAAGTGGTGACCGAGTTACCCGACCAAGTTCAAGTCATCGAGAACAATAGTGGGCAGGTGGCTTCTGTCAATTCGGTGAATGCCAATGATCCGACATGTCGTGTGTTAACCAATGTCGATTTGAACTATCGCACTGGCCCTGGGACTTCGTATCAACGCTTGGGAACGTTTCCTGCGGGGCGTATTGTGCCGATCATAGGGCGCTTGGCAGATAATTCCTGGTGGCAAGTGCGTGACAACCTAACAGATGCGTGGGTGAGTGCGCAGTACGCCACCGTATACGGCATTTGTACTGCCATCCCGATTGTGCGCCCATTGCCCTCGCCAACCCCCAACGCCACCGCGACTGCTGTCGCGCTTCCTGCCACCAGTACCGCCCAACCGATTGGTGTGCCCAACACGTCCACCCCACAACCCAATGTAAGTGCCACAATTACCCCGCAACCCCCTGACCTGGCAGTGACCTCGATCACTGGCTCAAACGCGGTCAGCTTGTCGGGCGGGAGTGTTAGTGTAACCTACAGCGTGCAAGTCACCAATTTGGGCGGGCAAGATAGCGGGCAATTCACGACGACCTTCACCGTATTTCCGCTTAATTTGACGCGCGAACTGGCAACCGTTGGGAATTTGCGCGCTGGCGAAAGCATCATTCTGAATACCAACGTGCTGTATGAGACAGCGCAACAATACACCTTGCAGGCACTAGCTGACTCTGCTTCTGCCCTTTCGGAATCGAACGAGGTCAACAATGTGTCTGCGCTTGTGGTGACGGTTTCAGCAAACTGAGGAATAACAACTATGGAAATTAGAACGCTCATCATCAATTCCAATATCATGGCAGGGGTTGCGCTCAAGAGCGCTCTGGAACAAACAGGGCAGTTTGACGTGTACCCTTTTTCGGATGTGTCTGCTGCCCTCGAGTTCCTTAAAAGACATCGGCATGACGTGGCGGTAGTGGAATTTGGCATTCCACACACTCCGGGTACAGTCGTGATTCAGCGTCTTAAAGCATTACAAAGTGACCTGTATATCATTGCCGATGTGTCTGGAGAAACTGAAAAGATCGAATCAAGACGAGCAGGCGCAGTGGCAACGTTACCAAATCGCTATACGGCGCGTGAACTGGTTGACTTGTTGCGGACGTTATTGCCCTCAGAAATGTTTAGACAGAATAAGCCCACGCCCCCTCAACGCTCGTCGTTACCGTCACTTCCGCACAGCTTGGGGGAACCCATCAAAGAGGCAGATGCCACAGAAACGAGTTCTGCTTTGTTTGAAAGACTGGCTTCTGAGGAACCTGAATTTCCTGCTTTTGAGGATAATGCAACGATTACGGACTTAATGTCCAGTATTCAGCGCGATGCCTTGTCGGTTTTTACTTCATCCGAACTCTTTGAAGAGTGGGTCGAGGGGGAAGATCCGCTCCCCTATGATGACACTCCCGCCAAGCAGTTGCTCAAGGCAAGCCAAAACCCTTCTATTCCGCTCGACTCCATTCCGTTGGATGAACTGATTGCGTGGGTGAAGGGCATGACCAAAGAGATGCCACTGGTCAAAGAACCGGACTTCATCAAGGGCAACCTTAACGAGCGCGTTGTAGGTGAAAAGGAGGGGATTGTTGGTGAGCAAGACCTGAATCAAGAGATTGAGAAGGTGCAACAACCGAATGACTTGGAGAATTTCATGGATGATTCTTTCAATCAGGTGACGCGCCCGTCGAGTGTTCAGGCACGCTTAATCCGCAGTGGTCTAACTGCCACAGAGCCTATTGAAGGAGCACTGTTTCAAGCGCAACTTGACCATTACATGCGCGCAAATGTTGGTGATGTTCCCACTGAACAGGAGACCATCTCGCCCGTCGATTCCACACCCTCTGACATTCTGCCGACTCCCATTGCAGAACATGATCTCACCTTACAGCAGCATGATGTAGATAGCGAGATGGGCGACTTTGATGCACTGGATGAAAGTGATTTGTTCGCAACAGAACCCGATGCCAACGATCTCCATTCTGGCGAGATGTTGGATGTGGCGTTGCGTTTAGATCAGAATGAACTCGTGTTCGATTCAACTCTACCCGAGCAAGCGGATGACCGCACGCCGAGAGTTGATTTATTGGTCAAGCGTGATTCAGACCTTCCTGAAACATTCGCTCTCCCTTCAGACTTTGAGCCATCCATTACCAACTTTGATGATGGAGTTCCCATTTTGTTTGAGAGCGCGTTGTTGCAATTTGCAAATCGCGATGCAGAACGCTTTACACCTGGACAACCGAGTGATGCGTGGACCTCCCTCGACGTTGACGACTCCTCGAACCAAACCGCCCAGGAGTTTGAGTTGGCAATGGCGTCACAAGACCCCACATCATCGAGCTTCAGCCTGGCGGAGCTTGGAACGCTAGAGGAAGAAGAACGAGCCGTTGCCCAGTTGGCACTCAACTTCACGCAGATTTCTATGGAAACAGCTGCCCAAGCGACCATTCTCACACGCCACCAAGAAACGGTTGCATATGCTGGAGCGTTAACGGCTACGCAGTTACAAGAAATTATGCCTGCTATTGTGAACTTAACCCCTAGCTTGGCAGTGGGGCAGGCACAAATTCGCTTCGTCACTTTACCAAGCGATGGGCAAAATTATATGTTGTATACACGCCTAACCCACGAAGACTATCTACTCACTATGGTCTTTGCAGGTAATACCCCGCTCAAAGAGATTCGTCAGCAAAGCCAGCGCTTGTTGAATGCGTTGCGTGCTGTTCCCTTAAGCGAATTGGTGGGGGAGTTTCATCCGTTAGAGCCTGCTGAAACTGTTCCCTCGCCTGTGACTGTGCAACCTAGCACGCCTACAGAGGCGGAAAGCGTGGCTCATGCCTCCATCGAGCCAGCTTCTGACGACAGTCGTGAGAGAATCATCAGTGGTACCCTCTCCGCCAGCATTGAGTCCTTTAACAAGTTCACCTTTGTTTGGTTGTTGCGCGATCAGCTTCATGACCTCATCAAGGCACCCACAGTTGAAGCGATCGAGGGTGGGTTGAGCGTTCAATGGGTGGAGCGCGGTTGGCAGTTTGAACACGTTGAAGTGACACAAGGCTACGTGTATATTGTGTTGGATTTGCCTTCCAACGAAGTACCGCAAAATGCACTTCAACTGCTGCAGCAGTGCGCCGCCCAGATAGCGCACCAACAAGACCCCTACTTGGATGTTGAGCACCTATGGGCAGACAGTTACCTTATGGTTGCTCCCGGTCGCCGATTATCCAATCACGAGATATTGCGGTACATTAACTTTTACCATAACTAAACTGATTGGCTTTGCGAATGATTGCACCTAAACCAACTTTCATGATCCTTGATGGGCACTCGATGGCGTATCGCCATTATCACGGCATGCGTGATGCCACCCTAACTTCGCCCCTCGGCGAGCCGGTGGGCGCGGTTTTTGCGTTCGCTCGCCAACTGATGGACATCATCTATAAGCAAAAACCAGAGTATATTGCTGTTGCATTCGATGCAGGTTTAAGCGGGCGTGATGTCCAATTTGGCGATTACAAAGCCCATCGCCCCGAAACCCCACATGAGTTGTCTGTCCAAGTGGATAAAATGCGAGAGGTCATTCAAGCCTACAACATCCCCATTTTGGAGCTAGCAGGTTTTGAAGCTGACGATGTCATTGGTACGGTGTCACGTCAGGCAAGCGCACAAGGCATTGCGGTTCAGATCATCACCGGCGATAGCGATCTTTTGCAACTGATCACAGATGATGTGCAAGTATATTTGCACCGCCCTTTCAAAGAGCCGTTGCTCCACGATCAAGAGGCATTCCATCATAAGTACGGTTTACGCCTGCCACAGCAATTGATTGACCTCAAGGCATTAGAGGGAGATACGTCGGACAATATTCCTGGTGTGCAGGGGATTGGTAAGAAAACCGCCACCACACTTTTACAAACCTATCATTCTCTTGATGGAGTTTATGACCATCTCGATGAGCTAAGCGGATCGGTGCGCAAGAAACTCGCCGAAGGGCGAGAGAGTGCATACCTAAGTCGTCGCTTGGCGACCATTCAAACCGACCTTGATCTGCAAGTTGACTTGTCAGCGTGCCACACCCAATCCTATGACGCTTCCATCATTCGCACGCTCTTTGTGCGCTTGGGTTTCACGAGCCTGTTGAAACGTCTAACAGATGAAGTGGGGGGAACTGTCCGAGCCGCAGTGCAACCATCGGATGACTTCGATCAACCGACTTTGTTTGAGATCGAGGAAGTTGCTTTGGTGGCAGGTGGTGTTAAAGATGCTCCTCTTTTCGCTGTTCCTCCCCATGCCAGTGACTTGGTTCGCTGTGTGATTGTCCGCGACCAAACCACATTAGATGAACTCGTCACCGTTTTGAATGAGGCACACCTGATTGCTTTCGACACAGAGACAACGGGTATTGACCCGATGAGTTCTGACTTGGTGGGTATCTCCGTTTCAACAGATGGGGAGGTGGGATATTATCTTCCTGTGGGACACCAAGACGAGATGTACTCACAGTTGCCGACAAGTGTGGTGGTGGAGGCGTTGCGCCCTTCCTTTGAAAATCCCGCTATCCCCAAGGCGGCGCACAACGCCACTTACGATTACCTGATGTTGTTGCGTCAGGGGATTCGCACTGTGCCGATCACAGAAGATACGATGGTGGCGGAATATGTGGGCAACAATAGCCCTGACATTCAGCTAGGTCTCAAACGCTTGGTGCAACGTGCGGGCTTGGTCGCGCCGAAAGGGGTGCAGATGCAAGAAATTAGTGACCTCATCGGGAGCGGTAAAAAGCAGATTACGATGGCGGTTGTGCCCGTCAGCAAAGCTGCCCCCTATGCAGTACAGGACGCGGCTATGACTTGGCGGTTGGTCAAGCCGTTGCGCGAACAACTGCAACGAGTGCAGGGCTTGACGCGCGTCTATGATGAAATTGAAATCCCCCTCATCCCCGTGATTAGTGACATGGAACAAGCGGGGGTCAAGTTTGATCTTCCCTATTTGGCAGAGATGAGCCAACGGTTGGATGAAGCTCTCAAGGCATTAGAACGCCAAGCACATGAGCACAGTGGCGGATATGGCGATTTTAACCTCAGTAGCCCCAAGCAACTCAATGACGTGTTGTTCGGCAAGCTGGGGCTTCCTCGACAAGGGATACCGAAGACCGCGCATGGAAACTCCACCGCTGCCAATATCTTAGAGAAGCTGTGGGAACAGAGTGGACACCCTATTCTAAAATCTATCCTTGAGTATCGAGAATTGAGCAAACTTAAGGGCACCTATGTTGATGCGCTCCCAGCGTTGGTGAATGCTGTTACTGGGCGCGTTCACACCAGCTTTAATCAAGCTGGCTCATCAACTGGACGCATCAGCAGTAGTAACCCCAATTTGCAGAATATTCCCATCCGCACTGAAATCGGCAGGGAAGTGCGCCGAGCGGTGATCGCGGAAGAGGGAAATGTTTTGCTTTCAGTGGATTATAGCCAAGTGGAGTTACGCATAATGGCGCACATGGCGGACGAACCCTATCTCCAAAAAGCATTCATGGAGGGGCAAGACATTCACCGCGCAACCGGTGCTTTGATCTTTGACACCACGGTGGACGCGATCTCCAGCGATCAACGCAGTTTTGCCAAGCGCATCAACTTTGGCTTGCTATACGGGATGGGGGCGTTCCGCCTTGCGCGTGATAGTGAACTGACATTGGCAGAGGCGAATTTATTCATCAAGACTTATTTTGAGCGGTTGCCAAAAGTCAAACAATACATGGAGAACATGAAAACCAAACTGCATCAAGAAGGCTTCACAGAGACTTTGCTCGGGCGCAGGCGTTACTATGGTGACATCAAAGGTTCTGCTCAACAACGTGCTGCCGCAGAACGGATTGCTATCAATATGCCCATTCAAGGCACTGCTGCGGACATCATGAAACTGGCGATGATTCAATTACACCGTCGCTTGAATCAAGAGGGCTTTCTGGCAAGGATGTTACTACAAGTGCATGATGAGTTGGTGTTAGAAGTCCCGTCTGCTGAAGCGACAGATGTGGCGCAGGTGGTGGTCGAGGTGATGCAAACTGCTTACCCCATGACACCGATGCTGGTAGCGAACGCGGAAGTGGGGTTGAATTGGCGCGATATGAACGCAGTTAGTTTTTGAGCGAAACCCTATTCTTCACACGCTTCAACTGGTTACAACACAAGCGAGATGTGTTATACTCGTTGAGTTGAACGTCCTATTTATTGAATGTAACCCTCTATCAACTCAGATCGGAATTTTTGCAATGCGCCATTTTTTAGATATTGCCGATTGGCAGGCTAATGAAATTTCTCAACTATTGACGAACGCACAACGGCTTAAGGCTGAACTAAAAAAGAATGGTACGAATGACCCTGTACTAAAAGGCAAGACATTGGCGATGGTCTTTGAAAAACCCTCGTTGCGCACTCGTGCTTCTTTTGATGTTGGGATGCAACAACTAGGCGGTTTTAGCGTCTATTTAGGTCCCTCCGAGATTGGATTCAATAAGCGCGAATCGGTTGCCGATATTGCACGAGTGTTGTCGGGATATGCCGATGTTGTGATGGCACGGGTTTTCCAACACAAACACCTCAAGCAACTGGCACAATATGCAAGCGTTCCCGTCATCAATGGGCTAAGTGATGAATCTCACCCCTGTCAAGCATTGGCGGATGCTTTGACGATTGTTGAAACGTTTGGGAGAATGGACGGCTTGAAAGTCGCTTATGTGGGGGATGGGAACAACGTTGCCGCTTCCTTGATGATGATCTGTGCAAAATTGGGGGCACGCTTTGCGATTGCCTCGCCCAATCGCTATACCCTTGCTGAGGCAGCTTTTCAAAAAGCGGTACAGAATATGACTGTTCCTGTACCCATTGAATCTTTTTCTACGGCGGAGAAAGCCGTCGCCAATGCCGATGTTGTCTACACCGATACTTGGGTGAGCATGGGGCAAGAAGCAGAGCGCGATGAAAAAATTCGGCACTTCGTGCACTTCCAGGTGACGGCGCAACTGATGTCATTGGCAAAGCCAAACGCCATTTTCATGCACTGTCTCCCTGCTCATCGGGGCGAAGAAGTGACTGACGAGGTTGCGGATGGCAAGCAGTCCGCTATTTTTCGGCAAGCGGAAAACCGCCTCCATGCACAGAAGGCTCTTTTAATACGCCTGTTGAAGCAGTAAGGGCTAACGAAGAATGGCACAGGTAATCGGGAAGCATATACTCCGGCATTAGGTGGTTATCTTTGGAATGGATTTGGACTTTAAGCGGGGCAACCTCCGTAGACTACATTGACATTGGGTTGGTTACGCTTTTGTTCTTCGGAATATCGTTTCTATTTCGTGGGAGCAAAGCGATTGCCTTGTTTCGGGGGTTGCTTCTCGTTGCGATCACGCTCATCCTGATTACAGGGTTCTTTGATCTAGTCGCACTGCAATGGTTAATTAATCACTCCTTGATTGTCATTGGGCTTGCCTTCCCGATTTTGTTTCAACCGGAGCTACGCCGTATTTTGGAGCGCACGGGAGAAATAAGTTGGTTGGGAGGCAAGCAACTTCCCAGGGATATGCGCAAGCAGGTCGTTTTGCAGATCGTCTCGGCAGTAGAACGACTAACTCAACGTCGTCACGGTGCCTTAATTGTCCTAGAACGCAACTCCTCGCTAGATGAGTTCATCGCCACCGGTATTCCTCTCCACAGCGAGGTGAGCGCACCCCTGCTGTTGACAATCTTCTTCCCAAAAACTGAACTGCACGACGGCGCCGTTATCATTGACCGCTCGGCAAAAATAACTGTCGCTGCCGCTGTGCTACCTCTTTCCTCTAGTCGCAACATGCCCAGCAAAAAGCAAGGAACGCGCCACCGCGCTGGGTTGGGTGTGAGTGAAGTCAGTGATGCAATTTGTGTGATTGTCTCCGAAGAGAGCGGTAGCATCTCACTAGCAGAAGGAGGACGTATCATGTCGCACTTGGAGTTGACCCGGTTAGAACATATTCTGACTGCCTTATACTGTGATTCCACCTCGCTGCATTGGTTGGGACAATTCAAGAAACGCTTCTCGTTCAAAGCGCAGCAACCAATAGAACGCCCTGACCATGTTTCGCCGTTATAGTTTCCTCATCCTAGATAACCTGTTGTGGCTAGGTTTGTCGCTTGTCGTGGCAACCTTGTTGTGGGTGACGGCAAAACTGGAAGCAGATCCTTTTGTAACGCGCACCTACCAAACTGTAGAAATAGACTACCTCATACCAGAAAACCTCATTGTCACCAATACGCTTCCTGCGACTGCATGGGTCGCTTTAAGGGTGCAACAGTCCGATGCACAGCGGTTATCGGCAGATGATTTATCCATCGTGGTTGATCTTTCGGAAGTGACTGTCGAAGGTAGGTTGAGCATCCCGCTAGAAGTGCAAGTCGCGCGACCAGTAACCGTGCTTGACCTTGACCCCAAGCAGGTCAATTTGGATGTCGAACAGCGGTTTGAGCGCATCATCCCGCTTGACATACAGGTCATGGAAGAGCCTCCGCGCACCGTCAAACTCGAAAGCCTGACCGCGAACGCCAATCAGATTTTGGTAACAGGGACAGAAGATGAAGTCAATCGTGTGGCTTCCGCCCAAGTGGCATTAGATTTAAGCCAGCACAAAGAGAGTGTTTCATTCACCATTCAGCCCAGTCTCGTGGCATCCGATGAATTGCCCCTCAACAATCTGATCCTCAAGCCCAATCAAGTGACGGTTGTGGCGGAACTTTTACCGCGCAGTGATGTGCGAGAGTTGCGTGTGTCTCCTAAACTAACGGGAGCATTGCCAGATGGATACACACTCACAGCAGAATTTAGCTATGAGCCACAGAGTATCATTGTGTCCGGCACACAAGAACGTTTAGAGAGCTTGCCTTCCACATTGTCTACTGAACCAATTGATTTGGCTAACCACACTACAGATTTTGAAGTTGTGGTTCCCGTTCAGTTGCCATTATCTGATATACTGGTCTTGACACAATCACAAATTACGGTCTCAATCGGGATAGACCCCATTCAATCTAGTCGCCAATTTGATGATGTCCCTATCAATTTGATCGGTTTAGGTGCAACATTCACGGCAACCCCATCATTAGAAACCGTGACAATTTTGGTAAATGGTGCCGAACCCATTTTGAATGCCCTTACCAAAGCAGATTTTACAGTGGTGTTGGACTTAAATAGCTTTTCCCAAGCAGGATCGTACCAAGTTGAACCCTTGGTGAGTATTGGTGGGGGGCCGATTGACCAAGTGGAGGTCTCAGTTTTACCTGCTTTGATTGATATTCAACTGGATAACCTTGCCACCCCCACGACTGAGCCATAGCATGGCGTGTGTAAATTTACTAATCATTTAGTTGTATGAAGATGTCCGATGTCGTATAAACCTGTGGTTGCCTTAGTGGGTCGTCCCAATGTAGGCAAAAGTACCTTGTTCAACCGTCTGGTAGGTGAGCGGATTGCTGTCACCGATGATATACCCGGAACAACCCGAGATCGTATTCAAGGGAATGCGGATTGGAACGGCGTAGAGTTCTATGTCATCGATACCGGCGGTATAGAAATCTACGAACCTAAAGGTGTTCGGGATGAAATGCCACTTGCCGAAGGAAGCAAAGAGTTTGTCCCACAAATCCGCGCCCAAGCGATGATCGCCATACAAGATGCGGATGTGATTGTGATGCTCGTAGACAGCGGTCACGGGATCACCGCTGCTGATGAAGAGATTGCTGAGATTTTGCGTCGCACGGACCGCACCGTTTTTATTGCAGCCAATAAAACGGACAACCTGAAAGATGTTGATCGCGCGTTTGAGTTTTATGGTCTGGGAATTGGGGAAGTGTTTGCCATCAGTGCGATGCACGGGCTAGGCGTCGGTGATTTGCTCGATGCGATTGTGAAAGCATTCGGTGACATCAAGCGTGAGGTGGATGAGGATGACGACGATGAAGACATTCTCAAAATTGCGATTGTTGGCAGACCAAACGTGGGCAAAAGTAGCACGCTCAACCACCTCGTTGGCGAAGAACGCGCCATCGTTAGCCCTTTTGCAGGCACAACCCGCGATGCGATTGATACCGAAATCAAGTGGCATGGGCAACGCATCCGTCTGGTTGATACAGCGGGCATTCGTCGGCGCGGGCGAATTGAACCCGGCGTAGAAAAGTATAGCGTGTTGCGGGCGTTGAAGGCGTTGGATCGTGCGGATGTTGCGTTGCTGTTGGTGGATGCAACAGAGGGCATCACCGAACAAGATCAACACATTGCCGGTTACATTAAAGAGGCGAATGTGAGCGTCGTGTTGGTGGTGAATAAGTGGGATGCTGTTGCAAAAGACACGTACACCATGAACACCTTCACCGAAGAAATCCGCGAGAAGCTCGATTTCTTGCCCCATGTCCCCATCATATTCACCAGTGCTTTGACCGGGCAACGCATCCATCAGTTGCTGGAAACATCTGTATACGTTTGGGAGATGCGCTCATTCCGTATTCCAACATCGAAGTTGAACGACATCCTACGAGAAGCTGTTGCCAAGCATCCGCCTCCTTCCAGCGGTACGAAACGCTTGAAACTCTACTTCGTAACCCAAGTGGCGGTTGCCCCGCCGATGATTTTATTCCACGTGAATGATACGCGCTTGGTGCATTTTAGCTATCGACGGTATCTTGAAAACCAAATTCGAGAGTCTTTCCAATTTCCAGGTACGCCCATCCGCATGAGTTTTAGACCGCGTGATGGGGAACTTGACGACTAAATAAAGGGTGTGGGTGATGGAGCAGAAAAGCCCATCACCCCCTTCATTTATCGTGGATTGCCCACGACCACAACCTCATTCACCAACTCGCCAATGTGTTCAATCTGAATCCGCACCATGTCCCCTTGTGCAAGCGTGAAGCTGTCTGGGGGCACTAAGCACGTTCCTGTCAACAAGCACACCCCATACGGGAAAGACTTACACCGCCCCAGATAATCCGTCAGTTCGGGTAGGGTGCGGTTGAGTTGCTGGGTGGTGGTATTTCCGCTGTAAAGGATTTGCCCGTCACGTTCAATTTGAATCGACATCTTCACGATCTCCCATTGGGTGGCGTTGGGTACAAGCCAAATGCGCGCGCCGATTGCGCAAGAACGCTCATACGATTTTGCCTGGGGGAGATAGAGCGGATTGGCACCTTCTATGTCGCGTGAACTCATATCGTTGCCGATGGTGAATCCAATCACCTTGAGATTGGCAGTATAAACCACCGTAAACTCTGGTTCTGGAACAGACCAACTTGCATCAAAGCGAATTCCTACTGAATCCCCACTGGAGACAACCTCATAGCCTATCGCCTTCTCAAAGAGTTCAGGGCGTTCAGCATGATAAACGCGGGTGTAGATGGTGCTATTCTTTGATTCACGCTCGCGCGCTTCTTCACTAATTTTGTAAGTGACCCCTGCCGCCCACACGGAAGCCATGTGCGGAATACGGATGGGCACGACTGCGTTGTGTGTGGGGCGCACCACGGCGTGCTGAAGTTGCTCAATCAGGTTGGAGGTGTCCTGCATTTGCATGATGAAACCCAAATCATCATACGGGGATGCCAGCTCAAATACTTCGTCGTTTTGTTGGAGGGCAACACGATAGTGTGCGGTTTCGTCCAATGTTCCTACCAAATAAAAATAATCCTGCATGATTGTTATTCCCATGAAACTCAACTTTTAGACCTGCAGTGTACCATTTTACTCGATCAATATGCATAGCGAGGTTGCGGCGTCGATTTAGATTAAGCCAATAATAATGAAATGTTATCAATAGTGGGATTGAATCCGCACAAAACTTAATGTTGCTATAGTCGCTACATAACAATCTATCGGTATTGTTGGCACAGTTCGCGTGGTTTCGGAACTCAGGTGTCGTTTTGCATAGGTTGATGAGGTGATGTAGTGGGCGTTCTGTCTGTCCAAAATGTCGGGGTGGTGTATCCAAACGGTACGCAAGCACTCAAGTCCATTTCTTTTGAAGCGCGTCCAGGAGAGCTAATTGCGATTATTGGGCGTTCTGGCGCAGGCAAGTCTACGTTATTGCGTGCCATCAATGGCATGCAACCCGTGACAACGGGTAAGATCATGCTGGACGACATTGAAATCACCGCGCTCAACAAGCGCGACCTTGCTAAATTGTCGAAGGAGATCGGCTTTATTTGGCAAGAGTACAACCTTGTGAACCGTCTTTCTGCCAACATGAACGTCTTAACCGGACGTCTGGGTTACAACAAAAATATCTTTGGATATTTCGGCTACTTCAGCAAAGAACAACGTGAAATTGCGAGTCGTAGTCTGGAGCGTGTCAATATGCTTCATCGTGCAAAGTTCCGTGCGGATCGTCTCTCCGGTGGAGAGAAGCAACGGGTCAACATTGCACGCGCAATTTCTCAGCAACCCCGTTTGTTGCTTGCCGACGAACCTGTCGCCAGTCTTGATCCTGAACTGTCCTGGACGGTCTTGGGGGACTTTGCCCGAATCGCTCGTGAAGAAGGCGTGCCTACGCTCATCAATATCCATGAAGTGGAATTGGCAAAAGCCTTCACCGATCGCATGATTGGGATTGCAAAAGGGGTGGTTGTCTTTGATGGTAGCCCGACGCAACTAGATGAAGACGCGATGGATCGCATATACCGCTTTGATAAAGATCAAACTGTTTCCGCTTCTTTAGAAGCCCAACACAGTGCGGTTGGACAGACTCAATTTATTGCGGAGGGCGCGTAAATGATAGAACACAAAATTCAAGACCAGCGCATTGCGCAAGAAGAAATTGCGAAGCAACGTGCTGAGATCGAACGTATTCGTCAAGACATTCTCCGCCCGCTACCCACCTTGAACTTGGGTGGCATCTTGGTTGTCGTTTTAATCGTGGTGGTGTTGGTGTGGAGCAATCGCGGTGTGGACGCAAGCCCCGCTGAATTTGTTCAAGGCGTTCCTACACTCATCAACTTTGTCGTTAAACTATTCCCCGTCGAGTTTGAGTATTTAGACGGGAGTGAACGCGCGATCAGCTGGAGCAATTTGGGTGGTCGTCCTGTTGAACGTGTGGAAAAGGCGGAACGTCGCGCACGGGCCTCCGAAGAAGAGATTGCAAACCTAGCCGATGGTCAAACGCTCCACTATGTTTTGCGACTCACTGGGGGGGATGATGCAAGCGTAATTACCCCTGAAGAAGCGGCGAACTACAATAAAGAAGAGGTACACACCCTCCGCGCTTACATTGCTGAACCTGGTTACACCATCGTTTTAGATGAATGGGACGAAAGCGTCTTGATGGTGGAAGAGGGTAAGCGTGCCATCAATGCCGTACCTTTTGGCGACAATGAGCGTGTTGATTCAAATCGCTATGTGGTTCAAAAGAATGAAATAGTGATTGGTTATCCCATCATCTTAGATTCCGTGGTAGAAACCGTGCAAATGGCGATCATTGGTACGGTGGCAACCATTTTGTTATCTATTCCGTTGGCACTCTTGGCGGCGCGCAATGTCTCCCCTCATCCTGCCATTTACCAGATTACCCGTCTAATCCTGAATATGTTGCGCACCATCCCCCCGCTCATTTGGGCTTTGATTATGGTGAGCGCGGTGGGCTTGGGTCCCTTCGCTGGGGTGCTTGCGCTGGTGATTGGTTCAATCGGATACAATGCGCACCTGTTTGCCGATTCGTTCGAGCAAATTGACCCCAACCAGGTGGCAGCAGTGCGTGCGACCGGCGCAAACGCCATTCAGGTTTTCAACTTCGCGGTGTTGCCACAAGCGTTCCCTCTGCTTGCTAGTTACTCCCTCATTACGTTTGAGGGGAACATTCGTGCCTCAACCATTCTTGGGTTGGTGGGTGCCGGTGGTATTGGGTTCATCATCCAGAAATATACTGCCTTGTATCAGTTCAATCGCTTAATGGGTGCGGTTGTCTTTTTGATGCTGGTTGTAACCATCATTGACCGCGCCAGCAACCAGTTACGCAAGTGGATCATCTAGTTATTGCGCGGCGTAGGGGTAACTCTTGCTGGGGGTTGCCCCTACGCCGTAAAAATAGTTTTTACAAGGGGTGATTGGGTAATTCCAAAAGCCAGTTATGTTACCAAGATAGTCTAACCATGAGGAAAAGTAGCATGAATAAGTTCGTTCGTATCCTTCTTGTTTTGGCTGTTCTAGCCACCACCACCGTCTCCTTGGTTTCTGCACAAGACGCCGCCGTTGATCGCACTGATTGGCCAGCTGTCTTTTCATTTGGTCGTTTCGCCGGTGATGATGCCGCATCTGCATTGAACAACGCTGAACCCCTCCGTGCTTACCTCGAAGCACAATTGGGTATCCCTGTTCTTGTCAACGTGGGAACCACCTATGGTGCCGTTATTGCTGCTATGGCGGCAGGTCAAGTCGATGCTATGGAAGTTGGACCTTTCTCTTATGTTATTGCTGAACGTGAAGCTAACGCAGAAGCAATCGCTGTTGGTGCTACCGAAGATTCTCTCGAAGGCACTACCGTTGACGAAATCAACATGACTGAATTCCGCCCCTTCTACTACAGCGTATTCGTCACCAAAAAAGGTAGCGGCATTGCAACCCTCGCTGACCTC
The DNA here is from genome assembly GCA_903877335.1 of uncultured Chloroflexota bacterium. Lineage (GTDB taxonomy): Bacteria > Chloroflexota > Anaerolineae > Aggregatilineales > Phototrophicaceae > CAIRDJ01. The sequence continues at coordinate 17,988 of CAIRDJ010000362.1, forward strand.
GAAGGCAAGGACGTCGCATTCGTTGATCCTTCTTCTATGTCTGGTCGTAACGCGCCTGTTATTCGCCTCATCAACGACATCGAAGGTCTCGAAACTCCTTCTGACGTAGATGCTTGGTTGAACCCTGTATTCGCTGGTTCTCACCCCGCTGCTGTACTCGCTCTCATCAATGGCGATGTTCAAGCTGCTGCAACCTATGAAGGCAACCTCATTGCTCAACGTAATGAAGGTTTGGCAGAAGTTTGTGGTTTTGAAGAGGACGCTGTTGGTATCACCCTCACCCAAGAAATGATCGATGCAACCTATGCTGACTGCCCCGATGGTCACCTCGTCGTGATTGCTCAATCTGCTCCCATCCCCAACACACCTTTCGCAGTTCGTGCTGACCTTCCAGAATCTTTCAAGCAAGCTATCAAGGATGCTCTCCTGAACATCGGTACCGATCAAGCTGCTTTGGATTCCGTAGGGCGCGTTTACATCGATCCTGCACAAATCCCCGCTTTGGCAGAAGAACTCAATCTTGAAACCATCAATGATTTCTATGATGTAGTTCGTGACATTGCCGCCGTTACCGCTGAACAATAAGCCGTTCTGATTTTCTGACGGGGCAGGGAGAGCGATCTCCTTGCCCTTTCCCACTACTCCTTCAGCTTTCCTCACAGAACCCCCAA
>CAIRDJ010000363.1 GCA_903877335.1 uncultured Chloroflexota bacterium
TCTTGCGCACGGGTGTATTCAAAGCGCACCGGTCTGCCGGTGGCGATGGTCAAATGAGCGCACAAATCTTCAAGGAGCATCTCTTGCTTGCCCCCAAAACCGCCCCCGATGCGTGGCTTAATCACACGAATCTTTTTCATGGGCAAGCCCAACAATGGCGCAACCATCCGCCGAACATGGAAGGGCACTTGTGTGCTGGTACGAATGACCAAGCGGTCATCCTCATCCCACCATGTCACCACGATATGCGGTTCAATGCTTGCCTGCTGGACTTGATGCACGCGATACTCATGCTCGAAGATGTGTACCGCCTGTCCCCACTGTTGCGCTTCATCCCCCACGTGAGCATCAATATGATGAACAATATTGCGCTGGACGTTGTGCCCGCCGATGATGTCCGCTTCGTCGTGAATGACGGGGGCGTTCCCACTGATGGCATAGAGCGGGTCTAAGACGGGTTCTAGTACCTCGTAATCCACCTCAATGAGGTCAAGCGCGGCGTAGGCAATCTCTGGGGATTCAGCAGCAACCACCGCCACCCGATCCCCCACATGGCGCACCTTGTTATCCAGTGACACTTGGTCATACGGCAGGGGGTTGGGGTAGCTCTGTCCGCCGGAGGCGTATAATACACGGGGGACATCTTGGTAGGTTAACACCGCATGCACGCCGGGCAACGCCTTCGCCTTGTGGGTGTCGATGTGGCGAATACGGGCGTGGGCGTGCGGACTGGTCAGCAACGCACCGTGCAACATTCCGCGCATTTCAAGATCATCAGCATAAACACCCTTGCCCATAGCCAGCTTGACGGCATCCACTTTAGGCTCAGATTTACCGATCACCTTGGTTTGTAAGAGAGCTTGGGGGGCAAGCACCAGCGTGGGGGGCTTGGTGAGCGTTCGGACGGGCGAGGCGGGATCGTGGAAACCGTCATCGAGGGGCGTATCCAGCATGTCCAGCACCCCATCAAATAGACCGGACGAATCGGGAATGGCGCGTTCAAGTGGCTCATAGGGCGCAACCGACTCTCCCCGCAAAACAGCTGCCGCCCGCAAGATTGCATGAATCGGCTTCACATAGCCTGTCTCGCGGTCAAGCACCCCAGCGATCGCCTCGCGGATTTCTAATTCAGTGGGGTTAGGGTTCTTTTCTAAGAGGGCAAACGCCGCCAAGATTTGCGCAGGGGTATTGTAACCGCTTTGGATCGCTCCTGTCTCAATGAAGGCGTGCTGAAGGGGATGCAACGCCCCGCTTCGCCCTAGCCCTTCCACCGTGAGGAGGTCCATGCCGTCGGCTTGCACTGCCAAAATGGTTTGGCTATTCACCAGTTCGCCATTGAGCAAGACCGCATCGCATCCGCTTTTGCCGTGTTCGTCCCCAAACTTCACGCTCCAAATGCCTTCACGGCGCAAGACGCGCAAGAGCCGTTCATGAGGGGCAACCTCTAAAGTACGTTTTTCACCATTCAGGGTGAGGGTAATAACCATCATGCACCTTCCTTTTATAGGGATAAGAACTCAAGTTGTGCGCGAGCGTCCGCCACTGCGCGACGCAATAGAACGGGATACATTGCCAACCGATAGTTAGCTGTCCCTAGATAGTTTGAGGTGATGCTCATCGTATCAGTGGGCAGATCAGTCTCTTCAATCCATAGCCCATCCACCAAGCCCCACGTCACGCTTCTTTGGTGAATGATGTGTCCGCTGCTATCTAGGGTCAAGCGTACTGCTACGCATAGGATGGGGTCAGAGGAGGGCGTGCGGGCAATGTGCGCTGACCCCAAAATGGTATCAGTTGGGAGGGCGGACAGATGCAACAGGGTGGGTAGCCCGTGTCGTTGCTTGAACCAATCGCTGAAGGGCATTTCAACATCGGTATCCCCTGTGAAAACCGAGAGCATGGGATTGTGTGCCA
>CAIRDJ010000364.1 GCA_903877335.1 uncultured Chloroflexota bacterium
CCTTGTTGGCAAGCAAGCAAAATCATTAATTGCGGTTAACCTGGCGTGTAAGCACCTACCTTTTTTAGTTCTGATGTGTTTTCTCACTCCCTGCCTAACTCACAGAGACGAGAAAATATTTAACAAATCCTTAATAATTTACAATTGACATAGTATGGCTGGACGCGCTAAATTGTAAACGTTTACATTTGTAAACGTTTACAACCCATTTTTGGAGGATCTTAAAAATGCGTAAGTTTTTGGTTCTGATGTGTTTGGTTGTGTTTGTTGTGTCTGGCGCGGTAGTTTCTGCGCAAGAGCCAGTTGAGTTGACCATTGCGACCGTCAACAACCCTGATATGGTGGTCATGCAAGGTTTCACCTCTGTTTTTGAAGAACAATATCCCAACATCAAGTTAAACTGGGTGGTCTTGCCAGAGAATGAACTGCGTGCCACCGTCACCACTGACGTTGCGACCGGTTCCAGCACCTTCGATATTGTCACCGTCGGTATGTTTGAAACCCCACTATGGGCTGCTAACGGGTGGATTCACTCGATGGATGCACTCGCTGCGGAGTACCCCGACAACGTGCAAGCAGACTACGGTTTTGACGACTTGCTCGAAGGCGTAAAGTTAGGCTTGTCTTACGATGGTCAACTCTACTCCCTCCCCTTCTATGGTGAATCTAGCATGTTGATGTACAACACCGCCATGTTTGAGGAAGCCGGCTTGGTCATGCCAGAACAACCCACTTGGGATGAAGTTCGTGAGTTTGCGTGCGCATTGCACGATCCAGACAACAACCGCTATGGTATTGTGTTGCGTGGCTTGCCCGGCTGGGGTGAAATCATGGCACCTTTGACCACTGTGGTGAACACCTACGGCGGTCGCTGGTTTGATGAGAACTGGGAACCCCAAATCAACAGCCCAGAATGGAACGAAGCAGTTAGCTTCTACGTGAGCCTCATTCAAGATTGTGGGCAACCGGGCGCAACTGGCACTGGCTTCACCGAAGCGCTCACCCTGATCGCTCAAGGGCAAGCGGCAATGTGGGTTGATGCAACCGTTGCAGCTGGTTTCCTTTCTAACCCAGAACAATCCACCATCGTAGACAGCCTCGGCTTCGCGCCTGCACCTGTTGGTCCAGTAGCGAAGGGCAACCACTGGTTGTGGGCTTGGTCGTTGGCAATTCCCACTACCTCCTCACACGCCGCTGAAGCTCTCCAATTTGCAACTTGGGCGACCAGTCGCGACTACATTCAATTGGTTGGGGAAACCAATGGTTGGGCAACCATCCCTCCCGGCACTCGCGTTTCTACGTATGAAAACCAAGCCTACCTCGACGCGGCACCTTTCGCTTCTACCGTCTTGGGCTTGATGGAAACCGCTGATCCCACCGATTCCACTCGTGACCCTGTTCCGTATGTTGGGGTTCAATTCGCTGGTATCCCTGAATTCCAAGGCATTGGTACGGATGTCTCCCAGTTGATTGCAGAAGCACTCGCTGGCGACAAGACTGTTGCCGAAGCTCTTGAACAAGCAAACACGCTTGCACGTGAAGCCATGGAAGAAGCAGGCTACTACGAATAAGTCGTGACGCTTTTGTCATCAATATAGTGGGTGGGGGGTGCAACGCCCCTCACCCTTTCCCTTCTCGACAGGCATTATGTCATCGCTTTTTCAGAATATTGATGATCTGGAAAGTATCATGCAACAAAAACTCTCATTTAGACATTTTTTAAGTCTACCCGCCGTCATTTACATGGTCATCATCACGCAGATTCCATTCCTGTTGACTTTGCGCTATAGCTTGGAGCGTTGGAATCTTTTGCGCCCAGAGCGTCGGAAGTTCATCTGGTTTGAAAAATATCCTGATATTCTGCAGGATGTGAACTTTTGGATCATCATTTTAAATACGATCGTACTTGTCTTTTCTGTGGTACTAATTACTTTGCTACTTGGTATGGGCTTGGCGTTGTTGGTCAATCGTCCTTTCCCAGGTAGGGGTATCGTGCGGACATTATTGATTACCCCTTTCTTGATTATGCCCACCGTCTCCGCGGTACTTTGGAAGAACGTCTTATTCAATCCGGCATTTGGGCTTTTGGCAGCTGTGTTTGCGCTCTTCGGTCTGCCGCGCCCAGACTTGCTGGCGAATCACCCAATGGAGTCGATTGTCACCATTTTGGTGTGGCAATGGACTCCTTTCATGATGCTCATTTTATTAGCGGGGTTACAATCACTCAATCAAGAGGAGGTTGAAGCCGCACAAATGGATGGCGCAAACGGTTTGATGCTGTTCGGTTATATAATTTTGCCCCACCTTCGACGTTACATTGAAATCGCCCTTTTGATGGAAACCTTGTTTATCTTGAGTGAATTTGGCGTGATCTTCGTCACCACAAGTGGGGGACCCGGCATTCAAACCACCAACCTATCCTTTGGGATTTATCAAGAAGCATTCTTGCGCTGGAACATTGGTGAGGCAAGTATTTTGGGGGTGTATGCCATCATTCTTGCCAACATCGTCGTTTCGTTTTTTGTACGGGTGTTACAACGTGGACAATCAGAAGGACTCGCCATTACATGACCAAAAAATACAAAGGATTGTGGCTCACGCTGTTGACATATGGGATCGCTTTGATCTTCTTCTTCCCGATTTTTTGGATGGTGCTTACTTCATTCAAGACGGAAGCAGACGCCTTCGCCTTCCCCCCGCAGCTCATGTTTGATCCTACGCTTTCAAATTGGCGAATTGCTTTGTTTGAATCTCCGTTTTTATCTGCGCTAAGCAATACGATTTTAATCACTCTGCTTTCCACCACCGTGGCATTGGCATTGGGAATACCCGCGGCGTATGGACTGGCATATTTCCCCACTAAGCGAAGCAACTTCACGCTGCTGTGGTTGATCTCTACGCGGATGCTCCCTCCAGTGGGAATTATCGTTCCGCTCTTTGTCATTGCGCGGGATTTGGGCATCCGAGATACTGTTCTGGGTATGGTCATCGTTTACACTTCGATGAACTTGCCGTTAGTAGTTTGGATGATGCGGTCGTTCTTCTTGGATGTCCCCTATGAAATCTTGGAGGCGGGGCGCATTGATGGCACCAACCTGTGGCAAGAGTTTCGGTTCATCGCCATTCCGTTGGTTGTACCGGGTTTAGTCGCCACATTTTTGTTATGTATGATCTTTGCGTGGAATGAATTCTTTTTCGCGTTCAACCTCACCGTCACCCAAGCCTCGCCATTATCGGTTTATATCTCATCATTCAAGACGGCGGAGGGGCTTTTCTGGGCGAAGATGTCTGCAGGTGCCACAGCTGCCGTCTTGCCTGTCGTTGTAGCGGGGTGGTTCACCCAACGCCAACTTGTGCAAGGACTCACAATGGGAGCGGTGAAGTAGTCTGGTTTATAATACAGATACTGCAGTCAATGTCATGCGAGAGCCATAACTACTTTGGGTACCATAAAACCTACCATGAATGAAGTTGCCAAGTATGCGGATGTGTCGGTTGCCACGGTCTCGCGCGTCATCAATGGGAATCACCCCGTTAGCCCTGACCTAGAGAAACGTGTGCGAAAGGCGATGAAGGCGTTGCATTACCACCCTAGTTCTGTGGCACGCAGTCTAAAGATGCAACAATCCGGCTTGGTTGGCATTCTTGTTCCCTTGCTAGAGCACCCTGCCTATAGCAGAATGGCATCTGGCATTGAAAAGACACTCTTCGAGAGTGGGTATCGTGGTTTAATTTGCAACTCCGAAGAGAACGAATCCCGCGAGAATGAATACATTGAGATGCTTTTGCGGCAACGTATTGATGGCATCATCATTAATACTTCTGCGCGCCATCCAGCTTACCTGATGGAACTTCAGCAGAATAATATTCCGATTGTCCTTTTTGACCGCACCGTGCAGGGGGTGAATTGCCATCAAGTTTTCTGTGATAACTCGCTGGGAGGGTATAATGGCGTTCAACATCTCATCGAATTGGGGCATCGGCGCATTGGCGTGATTGCCGCGCCCATGTATCCGGAACCAATTATTCGGCGGTTACAGGGTGTTAAACAAGCATTGTTGGATTTTCAAGCAGACGATGATCCGCGTTTGATCCAAACAGGGGACACCCAGTTGTTTGATATGGGCTATGAAGCGGGAAAAACATTGCTTCAACTTGACCACCCCCCCACCGCCATTTTTGCCCTGACGGATGTCACTGCTGTGGGAGTTATCCATGCCGCCATCGAGATGGACATTCGCGTTCCAGATGATCTGTCCGTTTTGGGTTATGATGATCTCCCCATCGCCAATTACATTGTTCCAGCTTTAACCACCATCGCCCAACCCTTATTAGAGATGGGGCAAACCGCAGCAAACTTGTTGATCCAGAGCATTGATAGCCCCTACTTTGAACCACAAAAAGCTGTTCTACCCACTCACTTGGTCGTGCGTCATTCAACGCAAGCCCTTCAAAAATCATCTCGTCACTCTTCAAACAGATAGGAATCCAATTATGAAAGCTGTTGTCTTCCCTAGTGCAAGTCAAATTGAAATTCAGCAAGTAGCAGACCCTCGTTGTGGTGAAGAAGAGGTCATCGTTGAGGTGATCTCAACGGGGATTTGTGGCACGGATATTCATATCTACCGCAACGAATATATGTCCACCTTCCCCCTCATCCCCGGTCATGAGTTTCATGGGAGGGTGGTAGAAGTGGGTAAGCAGGTGACAACGCTCAGGGTTGGCGATCATGTCGCGGTTGACCCCAACCTCTATTGTGGAAAGTGTAGCCGTTGCCGAAACAAGCAATTCGTCCAATGCTTGAACCTATCTGTTGTGGGGGTAACACGTGACGGTGCTTTTGCGGAATACATTGCTGTACCCGAGAAAGCATGTTATGCCCTGCCTGATGGTATGACCAACCAGCAAGCGGCATTCGTCGAGCCGTTAGCATGTGTCGTATACGCCATGCAACGCTTGCGTGTGTATCCTGCTAGCCGCGTCTTGATCGTAGGAGCGGGTCCGATGGGCTTACTCTTGACCCAGACCTTGCGCCACAACGGGGCATCGTTCATCGCAGTGACCGAGAAGCAACCCCAACGCCTACAGTTGGCGTTAGAAATGGGTGCTAACGCGATTGTCAGCGCAGATGCTGAACAAGACCAACACCTTGCTGAAGTCTCGGCAGATGGTTTTGACTTGGTGATTGATGCGACAGGAGTTCCATCTGTGATTGCCAAGTCGTTTGATTATCTGAAAGCTGGAGGACAGTTCTTGCAGTTCGGCGTTGCACCGATGGGAGCAAAGATCGAGATTGAGCCGTACAAAATCTTCCGTTACGACTGGACCATCCTTGGCTCGTTTGCGCTTAGTTATACCTTCCAACCTGCGATTGATTGGTTGGCATCGGGAGCGGTGGATGTCTCTAAATTGGTCAGTCACACTGTACCGATGAGCCAATTTAGCGAGGCGTTCAACTTGTTTAGCGCGGGGCAAACCCTCAAAGTTCACATCGATTTGCAAGCCAGCTAAGGAAGCATGATGAAGCGAGTCAATATTCCCCAACCCCATCAATTGGACGTGGTGGACGTGCCCACCCCCCAACCCCAAGCACACGAGGTGTTGCTTGCTATCAAGGCAATAGGCATTTGTGGCTCAGACTTACACACCCTAGAAGGGCAACATCCGTTTGTCAGTTATCCCGTTTATCCGGGGCATGAAGTGAGTGGAGAGATCATCGCTGTAGGGGATGGTTTGGATTTGGGATTGATCGGCAAGAAGGCGGTAATTGAGCCGTCTTTGGCAGAGGGCACCCGTCCCAAGTTTGAACCCGGACGCTATAACATCTCCAGCAACCTGAAGGTAATGGGGTTTCAAACAGAAGGTGCGATGGCGGAATATTTTGCTGTGCCCTTTGAGCGCATCCACCTAATTCCCGAAAGGTTTTCTCATGAGCAGGGGGCGATGGTGGAACCAACTGCTGTTGCGGTGCATGCGGTGCGCTTAGCGGGCAATGTGGCAGGGATGGATGTGGCGGTGATTGGGGCAGGGACGATCGGATTGTTGGTGGCACAAGTCGCCCAAGCGTATGGCGCAATGAGCGTCACTGTTGCCGATCTTGATCCCAACCGTCGTGCAGTGGTGGAAAGCTTGGGTATGCTTGCGGTTGAACGGCTTAGCCCGAAATCTTTTGATGTGGTTGCCGAGTGTGTGGGCGCATCTCTCACGTTAGCCTCCGCCATTCACGCCTGCCGCAAAGGAGCAACCGTTCTGGTGGTGGGGGTCTTCGGTTCCGATGTGATGATCCCCGCCGGCTTGATCCAAGACTGGGAGTTACGCCTATTGGGAAGTTTGATGTACGTGGGGGATGACTATCGTGAGGCGATTCGCCTGTTACACAATGGGGCAGTTCAAACTGAGCGAATCATCACCCATCGCTTCCCATTAGTGCACGCGCCCCTCGCCTTTGAAACCGCCCTACAACGGGGTGCAAGTCTAAAAGTCATGCTGACCAATCCTTAGACGAATGGACGGACTCGCCAGCGACTACCGAGCTTGAGAAGTCGCTGGCGTTGTCGGCTTTGGGTAGATTTAAACTTCAGGGTTGTCGTACCACGAGGTTAGGTTTAACGTCAGAGCAGAATACTTCACTCAATACTAGGCAATCTACAATGTTCGAAAAAGGCAAAATTTACAATCGCCGGAATGATCTTCATAAGCATTATGGAGGACAAATTCAGGGTGGGATTAGTACGCCTTCACGACACAACTTCATTATGCTGTTCACAAGCACAACAGGTGCACAATATGGCTATAGTGATGGATGGTCTAACGAAGGTTATCTGTACACTGGTGAAGGTCAAAAAGGTGAAATGTCTTTTGTACGTGGCAATCTTGCCATTCGAGATCATGAAAAAGTTGGTAAATCTCTGCATTTGTTTGAATATGTCAGTCTAGGCAATGTCAGGTATATAGGACAGATGAGTTACAAGAGTTACATAATCAAAGATGCAAAAGACAAAGACGGATATATTAGAAAAATCATCGTCTTTATTTTACAACCAATAGACTAGAAAATAACTTCAGGGTTGTCGTACCACGAGGTTAGGTTTAACGTCAGAGCAGAATACTTCACTCAATACTAGGCAATCTACAACGTTATGAAAGCATTTCAAAATTGGCTTAGGCTAATGGGCTACCTGCTTCAGTATCGCAGGTGGTTAATCTTTGCCCTCATTGGTTTGGTAGGGGGTAATCTGTTGGCGGTAGCGATCCCACAAGTGATCGGTTTAGTTGTTGATGTTGGCGTGGCAAGCGGTGATGTCACCTTCATGATCGAAGCTGGAATCGGAATGGTGATGTTAGGCATTGTTCGGGGTGCGTTCGGCTTCATGGCACGCTACTTCAGTGAGAAGCTCTCCCATCATGCGGTATACGATATGCGCAACAATGTCTATGAGAAGGTGATGAACCTCTCGTTTAGCTACCACGACCGTGCCCATGTGGGGACAATCGTCACCCGCGCGATCAGCGACGTGCAGGAGATTCAACGCTACTTCGCCAATGGGTTGGTGGACACCCTCAACATCACTTTCCTGTTCATTGGCACGCTGGCACTCATGCTCTCGGCAAGCCCGCTGCTTACGCTCGTGGCAGTGCTACCCCTCATCCCACTGGCGTTCACTTCGCGCAGGTTTGCACTGGCAGTCGATCCCATCTGGCAAACCATCATGGAAGGGACACAAGTCCTTAGCAATCACATTCAAGAGAACGCCATCGGCTCGCACGTGGTGCGTGCCTTTGCTCGTGAGGAACATGAGATTGATCGTTTCCGCCATAACAATGAAGACCTATATCACCGCTTCATCCGCTTGATTGACCGCTGGTCAATGTTCTTGCCGTTGACCGCCTTCATTGCCGCCATCTCATCCGTCCTGTTGCTGATTGCGGCGGGGTGGTTGATGGGACAACCCAATAGCACCCTCACTGTCGGAGCAGTAGTTGCGTTGAACGCCTATATTTTGCAACTGGCGCAACCGTTACGCTTCTTGGGCTTTTCTATTTTGTTGACCACCCAAGCGATTGCCAGCAGTGAGCGCGTGTTTGAAATTTTAGACGCACCCATCACTGTTGAAAACAAGCCGGACGCACTCACCCCAACTCAAGTTGAGGGGCATATTTGCTTTGAAGCGGTTGACTTCGCCTATGACGGTGATAAACCCGTGCTAAAGAATATCAGCTTTGAGGCACAACCCGGACAAGTGATCGGCATTGTTGGGGCAACAGGGGCGGGCAAGACCTCGCTCATCAATCTGATTACGCGCTTCTATGATGTCACCGCAGGCAAGATCACCCTAGATGGGCACGACCTGCGCGATCTCGAATTGGGCAATTTGCGCCGTCAAATTGGCATTGTGATGCAGTCGAGCTTGCTGTTTTCAGAAACGATCCACGATAACATCGCCTATGGGCGAGCAGACGCCACGCGCGATCAAGTGATTGCTGCGGCAACCGCCGCCAATGCCCACTCGTTCATCAGCGAATTTGAAAAGGGTTACGAAACGATGGTGGGCGAGCGCGGGGTGACGCTGTCTGGTGGACAGCGACAACGGGTTGCAATTGCACGGGCATTGTTGATTAATCCGCGCATCCTCATTCTGGACGATTCCACCAGTAGCGTAGACACGCAAACCGAGTTCCTCATTCAAGACGCGCTACGGGTGTTGATGAATGGGCGCACCACCTTCATCATTGCGCAACGGTTGACCAGCGTCACGCATGCTGATCAGATCTTGGTTTTGGATGAGGGGGAAATTGTAGAACGTGGAACGCATGCAGATCTCATCCAACGTGGTGGCGTTTATTATGACATCTACCGCCTTCAAATGGAGGATCAAGACCGCCTACGTAAAGAAGCATCCTTCGCTGGCGAGCTAGAACTCACCCAAGCGGACTTAAAGCGCGAGCAGACTGACTATGAAACTTTAGTGCAAATCTTGAATGGAGTACACTAGCCTACCATGTCAGGTTATGTAGAAGATATTTCGACACGAGGATTCGATTGGCAAGTCACCAAGCGTATCGCTGGGTATATGCTCCCCTATTGGCGCGATATGCTGGTTGCTGTATTGGCCATGTTGCTCACGGTGGGGGCAAATGTGTCCACCGCGCCACTTATTGCCTACGCGATTGATAGTGGGATTGCAAAGGGCGATTTTGCCCACGTCTTGGAAGTCACACTACTCTTGTTGGTGGTGCAAACATTGGGCTTCTTGGGCTTCCGTGTGCAGCTGATGCACATGGCTCAGGCGGGGCAACACGTCTTACAGAGCCTGCGGGATGAGTTGTTTGTGCATGTGCAGTATCTTTCGATCTCGTTCTTCTCGCGCTATGAAGCAGGGCGGTTGATCGCACGAATCATCAGCGACGTGAACACCATCCGCGAGTTAATCAATTACGCGGTGGTGGGAACATTGCGCGAGGTGCTAACGCTGTTTGGAATCATCATCGTGATGGCACGCATTAACCTCACTCTCACTGGGGTGGCAGTGGTGGTTTTGGTCGTCTTGATTGTGATCGCCAATTACTGGCGCATTTACGCGCGTGATGCTTACTTGCAGGTGAGCGAGATCAACTCACAGGTGAATGCAGAGCTTTCTGAATCGTTCAACGGGGTGCGCGTGACCCAAGCCTTTGGGCGACAGGCGCACAACTATGACCGCTTCCGCACCACATTCAATTTGCGCCTGCGTGAGGCGTTCATGCGGGCAACTTTGGTTTCAGCATTATTCTTCCCCAGTATCGAATTGGTGGGGGGGATCGCCATTGGGGCGTTGATCTACTTGGGTGGCTCGTTGGTGCTGAGTGATGTCCTGGATGTATTCACGCTGTTAACCTTCATGCTGTACGTTGACCAATTCTTCTTTCCTGTGCGGATGCTGGCACAACGCTATAATCTTTTCCAAGCCACGATGGCAGCAGGCTATAAAATCTTTCAAGTGATGGACTGGAAGATTGAAGTTGATGACCGCCCTAACGCTCAACCGCTCCCACGCATTGAAGGACATGTACGCCTTGAGGATGTCAGCTTTCAATATGAACGAGACGGTGAAGCAATCTTACAGAGCATCAACTTGGATGTACCTGCTGGGCAGACTATCGCACTGGTTGGGCACACTGGGGCGGGCAAGAGTACCCTCGTCAAACTCATCATGCGCTTTCATGATGCCACACAAGGGCGGATTACCATTGACGGATACGATGTGCAAGAAGTGACGCAGGAAAGTTTACGCCGACAATTTGGCGTGGTGCTACAAGAGACACATTTGTTCACCGGCACCGTCATGGATAACATTCGCTATGGACGCTTGAACGCCACAGATGAAGAGATCATCCACGCCGCGCAAACGGTGGGGGCACATGAGTTCATCACGCAACTAGAACACGGTTATCACACGGAGGTGCGCGAAGGTGGTACGTTGCTTTCGATGGGACAACGTCAGCTAATCGCCTATGCGCGGGCGTTGCTGGCAGACCCACGCATTTTGATCTTGGATGAAGCAACCAGCAACATTGACACGCAGACCGAGAAGATCATCCAATCTGCCTTAGACAAGGTGTTGGAGGGGCGCACTAGTTTTGTGATTGCGCACCGCCTGAGCACGATCACCCGCGCTGACAGAATCGTGGTGATGGATCATGGGCGCATCATCGAACAGGGGACGCACGCCGAGTTGCTAGAGTTACGCGGGTTCTATCACCGCCTATACACGTTGGCATGAGTTCGATTGCCGCACTTCAGGATGTAATGTTCAAGTGTGGCAAACTTGAGGGCGAACAAGATAGGTTATCAGGTTTCATGTGCCTAGCGCGTGCCACTGGCTCATTGCGGCACAATGACTCTATGCTCGGTGTGCTTTTCCCGCTCACCCCGTGCTTGAGGGTGTGGCACAATCAGGTACACTTTCGGCATGTTCAAATGGACGTTTCATCATCCCTATCATGATTGCATTCGGATTATTGGGGGCGACCCTTTTGGCGAGTCGCGGGTGGGCAAAGAGCTTGACGCGCTCCATCCGCCTTGACCATTCCCTTCTCACCCTGCTGACCACCCTTGCGCTCAGTGTGGGCGGTGTGACAACAGTGATGCTCTACATCGGATTAGGCAACCTGCCACTGGGAATAGCCACTGTCTTGCCTTTCTACGCAATGGTGATGGGCATGGGTTGGGTTGTCATGTGGCGTAGCACCCCGATCACCCCACTGGTCACGATGCGCGTGCCTGCTGTATTTTGGTGGATTACCATCCCCATCAGCATTGCGATCGTGTTCAATGGGATGTATTGGGGTTTTTACCGTGATGACACGCTGGGGATTTATGCGCCATTCGCCCAAGAGTTGTTCCACACCCAACGGCTAATCCCCATCACCCCAGAGCGTAACCTATATGAACTTTATCCCCAGTTGGCAAGCATGAGCGCGGCGTGGGTCTACTGGATTGCTGGTAACGACTTCACCCCCTTGGCCACCCTCCCGACCACCCTCTTGAGCATCGGCACACTGGGTGCCACTTACCTTCTGTCTGAACGTCTGTTAGGCAAAGTTGGCGCAGTGGTGGCGGTGTTTTGCTTGGCGACTCTGCCAGACTTTGGCAATTGGGCATCATCGGGCTATGTGGATTTGCCGATGGCGTTTTACTACACATTGGCACTGGTGTGGCTTTTGGAGTGGGAACGCACACAAAGTTGGCAAGCTGCGCTGGTGTGTGGCTTGTTATTCGGATGGTCAGTCTGGACGAAGAACGCGGCACTAGTAGCAATTAGCCTATTCTTTACATACGCAGGCTTTCTGTTAACGCAAAAGAAACTATCGCTTAATACTTGTGTGATAGCTTTTAGTGCAGTCATGATTGTCGCCGCCCCTTGGTATCTACGAAACCTTGTGTTGGCAGGCACCTTAACACCGGATACCGTCTGGGCGGAAGATGCTCAGCAAGGAATAAGAACGGTCTTTGCGCTGATTACCCTCCCCATCAATTATGGGATAATCGGTTGGATTTTGCAAGTCAGCGTGTTCTTCACTGGGTGGCAAGTTATCTTTCCCACCTATCCTTCTGTGTTCTTTCCTGCCCGAAGAACCGCTTTGTTCTTGCTGTTCTGGACAACACCCTTCTTTATGCTGTGGTTGTTGTTCGCCAGCTATGATCCGCGCTTTTTATTACTGTACATCCCCCTGCTCGCCGTAATGGCAGGATGGTTTTGCGAGATGTTTTGGATGACGTGGCTACAATCATGGTATAGACGGATACCAATCAGTTGCTTGAAGCACTTCATCCTTTTTTGCCTGTTTGCAGGTTTCATCCTGTTCAGCATGTGGCATAGCATCGACTACAAACATGAAATCCTAGGTCAACCTTTTGCATCTTATGACGACAAACGCACCTTCATAGCACAGGAAAGACAGCGATGAGATACACAACCTCCACCAGCATGGTCAGCATTGACCCCAAACACCCACAACCTGACTTGCTCCAACAAGCGGCAGATGTGATACAGCGCGATGGATTGGTTGCGTTTCCCACTGAAACAGTCTACGGGCTAGGAGCAAACGCGCTTCGTGAAGTGGCGATAGAACGTATCTTCAGCGCAAAAGAACGCCCTTACCATGACCCGATCATTGTTCACATTGCCGACATGGACAACTTGCATCAGCTTGCCATCAACATTCCTGAACAGGCATGGCGGCTTGCCCACGCCTTTTGGCCCGGTGCGCTCACATTGGTTTTGGAACGTGCGCCACAGTTGCCTAGCCTCTTGGCACAGGGCATGCCCACCGTCGCAGTACGCATGCCCGTTCATCCCGTAGCACGTGAACTCATCCGCTATGCGCAAGTGCCGATTGCCGCCCCCAGCGCAAACCGTTTTACCCGTCCTAGTGCGACTTCTGCTCAGCATGTGGTGGAAGACTTATTCAATCATGTCGATTTAATTTTAGACGGTGGAGATGCAACGATTGGTATCGAGTCAACCGTCATTGATATGACGCAAAATCCCCCTGTAATTTTGCGTCCAGGTGGCATTCCCGTAGAGAGGATCCATCAAGTAGTGAGTGAGGTAAAGTGGATGTTGCACAACCCAAAGAACGACGACCCAACGCCGCCTAAATCACCCGGCATGTTAAGCAAGCACTATTCCCCCCGTGCCGAGGTGTTGCTATTTGAAGGGGAGGCAAGTCGAGTGATTGAGGCGATGCGTCACAAGTCTTTAGAATTAGGGCAGGATCATAAGAGTGTTGGGGTGCTTTCCACGGATGAAGAAGCGCACTTCTTCCTTGAAACTGGGGCACGTGTGATCTCTATGGGTTCTGTTAACAACTTAGAGCAGGTAGCACACGTGCTGTTTCGTGCGATGCGGGTATTGGACAACCAACACGTCGAAAAAATTCTCGTGCGCGGATATGGGAAACAAGGTTTGGGCGCAGCGATTTGGGATCGCCTCGTGCGCTCTGCTGACGGAAAAATCATCTATGTTGAATGACGCTCGTCAACGAGTCATGACCTGTTAGATTGTGTGTTGCGATATATCTTCAGCCGGTAAGACATGGTAGTCACGAATGCCCACCCAAACTTCCGCGCCAAGATGCAAATTCAATTCATAGACGCGATTGAGATTCGTCACAACTTCCAATTCTTGCCCATTTTCCATGATGATGATTAGACGTTCAACTTCCCCAGCAAAATCCATTGCACTCACTTTGCCACGCCCTAATACATAATCATACTGTTCTTCACGGTTACGGGTTAGGAAGACCGATTCGGGGCGTGCCATAACATCAAAGACTTGCTGATCTGGATAATCCCCTATCAATGGAAGTTTGAGATTTTCTAGCTGGACTACATTTGATTGATATTCTCCACGTAGCAAATTCACTTTGCCCAAGAACTTTGCAGTAAAAAGATGTTTGGGTTTGCGATAGACTTCATCAGGTTTACCCACTTCTAAGAGTTGCCCCCGCTCAATAATGCCAATGCGGTCCGCCAATTCAAAAGATTCTTGTTGATCGTGGGTCACAAGAATTGCTGTTATGCCCAAGCGTTGCTGAATCTCGCGCAGATTACGGCGAAGTTGCGTCCGAATGTTGACATCCAAAGCACCGAACGGTTCATCCATGAGGAGCACTTGTGGATTTGGGGCTAATGCACGCGCCAAGGCAACACGTTGTTGCTGACCACCAGATAGTTGGGTTGGTTTACGGTTGCCAAAATCGCTAAGTCCAATCAGTGATAAAAGCTCCCCAACTCGTCTATCGCGTTCTTTGCGCGAAATCCGTTTGACATCCAAGCCAAATGCAATATTGTCGACGACATTCAGATGTCGAAAGAGTGAATAGTTCTGAAAGACGAAGCCTACGCCACGTTCTTGAATTGGTAAATGTGTGACGCTGCGTCCATTCAAATAAATTTCCCCTGCATCAATAGAGGTAAGCCCAGCAATCATCCGTAAGAGGGTGGATTTACCGCTACCCGATGTACCCAACAAGACAAAGAGTTCACCCTTTTCTACATCTAAGGATAAATCTTTGATAACGACATTTTTCTCATAGTGTTTGATGAGTCCTTCAAGTCGGATGGACATTAATTTCCTTTGCTTTCTTTTGCTTTAAGAATATTCATAAGGAGTAAAATCACAATAGAGATGATGCCCAGTAGCAACGCCATACTATATGCGCCAATATCGTTACGGTCATGGAGTGAACGGAAAATGTAAATCGTGGCATTTTCAGTTGCACCTTGAATGGCTCCGCCTGCTACCGCTGCGGCACCAAATTCGCCCAAAGACCGAGCAAGGCTGAGAACCAAGCCGTACATGAGGGCGGGGCGCAACGCCGGGAAAATCACACGACGGAAGCTATACCAGCGAGAAGCACCAAGTGTATAGGCGGCTTCTTCTTGCTCGTTACTAAGACTAGCTAAAACGGGCATCACTTCCCGAATGACAAAAGGTAACGTTACAAAAACCGTGACCAGTAGCATGGCATAAGGCGTAAAGGCAATCGGGATAAACTTGAACCATCCTAAACGCCCAAACAGTACAATCATAACATAGCCCACAATCACAGGCGAAATCACAAAGGGTATATCCACAAGACTATTGAAAAAATCCCGCCCCCAGAACTTATGACGCACCAAAACCCATGCCACCAGCAACCCCAAAACACCATCAATGATGACTGTGAAGAAGCTAATTACGACTGTTAGCGATAGTGCTTCAAGCGCATCGGCCTGGATGATGCTGTGGATAATCTGACCAATACTTTCGCTGAATGCCTCATTGATGAGTGCAATGATAGGACCTATCAACAGCAGACAGGCATAGCCTACAACCACCATAACCAACAGGAAGCCACCCAGCGAATTCACTGATTTTTCAGGCATGTGAATTTCTCCTTTGCAACCATTCCACCAAAAGCGTAACGAGCAATGAGATGGAAACCAAAATCACCGAAACCGCACTTGCAGCAGGTAAATTGCCCCCTTCCACCTGTCCATAAATGTAGACAGCAGCGGTTTGAGTCTTGAGGGGGATGTTGCCGGCTACCAATACAATCGCACCAAATTCACCCAAAGCACGGGCAAAACCAAGCAAGCCCCCTGTTAACATTGCAGGACGAATGTAGGGGAATATGACACGCCGAAAGGTGTACCAAGAGGATGCCCCCAATGTATAAGATGCTTCGGGTTGATGAACATCCATTTGCTCAAAAATCGGTTGGACGGAACGAGTCACAAAAGGAAAGCCCAAAAAGAGCAATGCCAACACAATCCCAATTGGGGAAAAGATAATACGAATATCCCATGTATCTTTGAAAAATGCCCCTAAAGAGGTTTGTGGTCCATAGAGTAAGACCAGCATTAAGCCAGTAACCAGAGTGGGGATAGCAAACGGCAAATCAATCATCGCATCAAGGATGACTTTCCCCCAAAAACGATAACGCACAATGACATACGCTGTAAGTGTTCCCATCAACATATTAATCAGGGTCATGATGGCGGCGGTTGTCAGTGTGAGTTTTAGCGCGGAGATCGCTTGAGCTTGGGTAACCGCATTCCAGAAAAATTCAATACCCTCTCGTAACCCACTTGTAAACACGACATATAATGGCAAGAGAATCATGATGCTAAGGTACGTGAGTGCTGTAGCGCGCAACCCCCAAGCCGCATGATCGACTTGAGGAGTTGCCTTGATGGTTGCACTCTTCTTTAGAGGAGTAGCAAGTTGCATAGGTTGCTTTCTATTCTTGAGTTTCGGCTATAGCTTGGCTGTAAATACCAGTTTCACTGAAGAAATCTTCGCCAATCTTAGACCACCCACCGAAGTATTGTACAGTGAAAATATCATCAATTAAGGGGAAGACAGCGGTATCAAATGCGCCTTCTGGCCAAAGTGCGGTTGTCGGAACTTCTGTCGCTTCAGCTTCTGGGGTGGATTCGGCAGTAGCTTCTTCGCTCAAGTAAACAGGTGGGCGATAACCTTTGCTAATGAAGATCGCTTGAGCTTCCGGTGTGTAGAGGAATTCCACAAACGCATCGGCAGCTTCACGAACACCATGAGCATCGGCATAAGTATCCACTACAGCAACAGGGTTTTCAATCAAAACGGTTGAACGCGGGTAAACAATATCATATTCATCTCCCGCGGCGATCCCAGCATAATACTCATTTTCATACGTGAGGAGAACATCACCAATACCGTTTGCAAAGGTAATCACACTTTCACGTGCACCCGGATCAAAAACAGCAACGTTTGAGAGCAGGTCTACAAGCAGGTCATAAGCTCCGGCATCGGATGCTTCGTAACCTTCAACATAGCCACGTTTTGCCGCGCCATAAGCTGCTATCACATTCCATTGAGCACCACCACTTGTTGCAGGATCGGGCGTAAGCAGTTCAACACCCTCTGCTGTTAAGTCTTCCCAATCAGTAACGCCTTTCGGATTTTCTGGGCGCACCACAAAAACCACCAGAGATGTGGAGACAAAACCTCGTGAAGGTTTAGCCTGCCAATCATGCGTGATGAGTCCAGCTTTGACAAGGCGTGTGACATCCCGTTCCAGTGAAAGGGCAACAATATCCGCCTCAAAGCCACCTTCTACGGCGCGAGCTTGTGCGCCAGAACCCAAGTAAGATTCCTCAAAAGTTACCTTTTGTCCTGTTTGTTCCAACCAATAGGATTGGAAGAGAGGAATAATTTCAGCATAGGCTTCACGAGGGGTGGTATATGCTGCCAGCGTAAGTTTGATTTCATCTTGAGCTTGGCTAGTAGTGCCAATGAGACCCAAAACTAAAACTACAAGAATGCTAAGACGTTTCATCGGTAATGCTCCTTTTGTTTCAACGAACATGGAGCAGTATAAGAAAGGGTGGTGATAATCCGAGTTATGATGTGGTAACAAACCGGTCACAAAAGTGACGACAGACAATGAACACGCTGTCGCCAAATTATCGCTTCCGCATTAAGGCGTAACCCACACCCAAAACAGCATCAATGTAAATATCTGTGACTTCAATTTTTTGGCGCAAGCGATAAATCAATTGCTTGAGCATTGCCTTATCGCCCCCATCATGCCACACGCGGTCAATGATCGTTTGTGTGGGCAGCACTTGTTCACGATTGGTCATCAACAATTCCACCAAATTAAATTCTAAGGGTGTGAGTTGAATGGTGTCCTTGCCATCAACTTCAAGTTGATGCCGTTCAGGATTCAGGGTGACGATGCCCAAACTGAGTTTTTGGGGGGTATTGTGCCCCGTGCGCCGTAGAACCGCCCGCATTCGAGCTAAAAGTTGGGCAGGGCTAAACGGTTTAGTGAGGTAATCATCCGCGCCAATTTCCAAACCACGAATCACATCAGCATCGCTGTCACGCACACTCAACATGATAATCGGTGTATTGTGGCTTTGGCGAATCTTACGACAAACCGCCACCCCATCCAATTTAGGCAAGTTCAAATCTAACAAGATAATCGCTGGTTTTTCGGCTTCAAAACGTTCTAAAGCCGTTTCACCGTCTTGTGCCAAAAGAACTTCATAACCCTCACGTCGCAAAGTAAAAGCCACAACATCGGCTAAAACCATATCATCTTCAACAATTAGTGCTTTCATGGTTGCATGTCCAATTCAAAGTAAAAGATTGAGCCACCCCCCTCCCGTCCGTTTACGCCGACTATGCCACCATGCGCTTCGATAATCCCACGCACAACAGCTAAGCCTAAGCCTGTGCTGTGGTCTGTTTCTGCACTGCTTTCAAGGCGCACAAACTGATGGAAAATGGCTTCACGCTTTTCTTCGGGTACGCCGGCTCCCCTATCCGCGATCCCAAGCCAAAGGCGATTTTCATAGACTTCAATCAGAATCTCAATAGTGCTTTCAATCGGACTATATTTGCTGGCGTTGGAAAGTAAGTTCACTAAAACTTGTACCATGCGCGTTTTATCTACCCAAAGTAAGGGGCTACTGTCACTTTCGGCAAGTTCAAGTTTTTGCTGGCGACGTTGCAATAATGGCAACATCGTGCGTAGCCCTTCAATCAAAATCGCATCCAGCGAAATCATTTGGCGACGTAGTGAAAATTGTTTAGCTTCTAGTTTGTTACTTTCTAACAAATTGTCAATCAAACTTTGCAAGTTTGAAACGCTCAGAACAATAGATGAGAGTAAGTGTGCTTCCTCTTGTTTTGAAAGACTACCCAAATTTTCCAAAAATAATTCGAGTGACGCTTTCATGCCCGAAAGTGGTGTACGAAATTCATGAGACATATTGGCAAGGTAGTAGGCTTGGGCACTCTGTTTGCGACTTTCTTCGGTAATGTCACGTAACACGAGGCTGATTTCACCACTAGGCAAAAAACGGGCACGAGTGACGAGAACCGTTATGCTACGCCCATTCTCTAAATACAAATCAATCGCTTTAGCCCGTCCTGCTTCTGGCAATATTTCGCTAAAAAGCGTATCTTTGTGTTGGCAAATAAAGACTTTATCAAGTTCACGTCCAATTTTGCTTCTGCGCCATTGCATGATCTGGGACATACTTTGGCTGTGAAAGACGATCTGCCCATACCGATAGGTGACAATCCCCTCTACGATCGACTGCATGAGGGCATTCACCCAATCACGTTGCTCTTGAATTTCTTGCAGGCTTTTAGCGATGCGCTGGCGGCTACTTTCTAGGGTATCTCGCAGAGTGCTAATATCGGGTGTGAGTTCTTCGACTTGGATGATAGGCGTGATTAAGTCACCTTCACCCATACGCTGTGCAGAATCTTTAAGTTGCCAAATTGGATGAATGCGTCGCCGAATGAAAACACCTCCTAAGGTTGTGGATAATCCCGCTGTGATGATGGCAATGGCAATAATCACGATTAGTCCAAAACGCAAACTTGCCAAAATATCCTTGACCGATAGAAGCATAACGACTTCAAATTCGCGCCCCAAAAGAATGGTCAAAGCACGGAAATTTTCATCTATCGGACGCAGGCTCGGATACTGATAGCTGAGTGCTCTATCCTGCCCTAAGCTCAACAAAAACGCCTCATCTAAATTGATACCAGCCACAATTTTATAGTGGGATGGCAAGATGGATTCCCACTGGTAAATGTTTTTTTGATTAGGCATTTGTCCTGCGATGTAGACTTCTTCGACATCCACTAAATACAGAAAGTCTAAAATGGTATCCTCTTGGAAATTAGCAAAGTAGGCACTAATTTCGGATTCATTAGGGTTTCTAAGGAGTCGCTCGAGGGTAGGGCGTTGCGCTAATAAGTCTAATGTTTGTCGCGTTTGTAAATCAAGGACTTGCCATAATGTTTCGGTATGTTCACGACCAAGTTCTAAACGTGCGTCAATTTGAGCCTCAAGGCTGGACTTTAGCAACAAATATGTCGTTATTGCTGTCACTGTGGTGCTGATACAAACAACAAACATGAGTAAAAGGCTTAGCTGGCGACTGAGGCTAAATGACGTCATGTGTTTCGACCCATCCAGAAAGTGTCTTGGTCATGAATAGAGGCTGCTTCATCATACACGCACTGCGTACCTTGTCTAGCGGATTGCTAATGGGTTGGCAAAGCCTACGAGAAAATGTGCGCCGTATCGCTCCAATGGTTAACAACAAAAAAGGGGATGCTGTTACCAGCACCCCCTTCTTTGGGAATGGCTAAAGATGGGTGACGTTTACTCGACTGCGGGAACCAAGACCGCATCAATGACGTGGATGACACCATTGATTGCGTCTACGTCGGTCAAGCTAAAGGTGATACCGTTAATCAACAAGGTGCCTTCCTCTGTGGTGGTGATTTCGACATCTTCCTCTAGCAAGGTGGTGACGGTGAACCCGTCAGGGTTTTCGGTCAACAACTCAGCAACATCGCCAGAGTGTATGATGCCATCTACAACATGGTAAAGGAGGACGCCACTCAATGCGTCGGTATCTTCCAAAATCGCAAGGAAAGCCTCATCCCCTAGTTCCGCTTGCAAAGCAGCGAATGCAGCATCGGTGGGCGCGAATACAGTTAGTTCGGATTCTGGATCGCTCAAGGCTTCCAGAACAAGCGGGTCTGCCAAACCTACAGCACCCAACAAGGTAGTGAATTCAGGTTCGTCAGATTCAGTCAAGGCGACTACGACTTCAGCGAGGGTGCGCAATTCAGGCAAGAGAACAGCATCAATGACATGGATCACGCCGTTGCTGGCTTCGATGTCAACCATGTCCAAAACGAGGTTCGCTTGGTCAATCATGACTCCGCCATCTTCCGTTGCTTGAATATCATGGTATTGACCGTTGAGTGTGCCTACATGAACCATGCCTGAGCTAGAACCTTCAATCATCCCTACAATATCAGCGGACATCCCTGTTCCTTCAGCAACATGGTAGAGTAGGATGAGGGTGAGGAGGTCTGGGTCTTCAACGATGGCGCTGAATTCCTCTTCGCCGAGAGCTTCAGCCAACGCCATGAAGGCGGCATCAGTGGGAGCGAATACGGTATATTCCCCTTCGGGATCGGATAGAGCTTCAAGAACAGCAGGGTCTGCCCCACCGATTGCACCCAACAACATGGTAAACTCGGGATTCTCTGCTTCGGTTGCAGCCACTACAATTTCAGCAATAGTCGCATCTTGAGCAAACGCAACTGCACCAAATGCCAATACAACTACCAAACTTAGAATAGCAAATACTTTGGACATCTTTCTACCTTTTCATGTAAATTTATCGAACGGGAATTTCTAACCCTAACAGTGTTGGATGATTGTGTTACCAGTAGGTGAGTAAAGCGTTAAGAATAAGTTAAATAAATGATAAGCGATCATTAATTCACTTCGGACGCACCATTCCCAATCGGAATGGTGCCCATACGTTTAGTAGATAACGCGCTCGACAGCGGAAGAACGCCCACGCGAATAGAGTGCGGTTAAGCGCGACAGCAGATGGTGGGCGTTGCCACGCAACACATCCTCACCAATGCGCCATGTCCAGTTGCCACCCAACACACCCGGCACATTGAAGCGCGTGATCTTGCCATAACCCAGCACATCCTGCAACGGGATCACACAGGTTTCTGCGACTGAACTCATCGCCAAGCGCATGAGCACAGCATGGATGTTGTGGTTCAAGTAGTCAATGCTGTGTCCGCTGTATTCCGCCACACATTGGCGAATGCCATCATTGACCTCATCGCTGTGCCACCACCCATAAGCGGTGTTGTTGTCGTGGGTGCCGGTGTAGACCACCGTATCAACGGGGTGATGATGGGGCAAGAACGTATTCGATCCACAATTATTGCCATCAAAAGCGAATTGTAGCACCTGCATACCTGGGAAAGCGGCATGCTTGCGCAATGCCTCCACTTCAGGGGTGATAACGCCCAAGTCCTCTGCCACGATGGGCAACTTCCCTAGCTTGGCGTGCATGACATCAAAGAACTTGGCACCGGGTCCCTTCACCCATTCACCAATGATCGCGGTGGGTTCGGTGGCAGGAATTTCCCAGTAGGCTTCAAAACCGCGGAAGTGATCGACACGCACGCGATCAACAAACTTGAGAACAGACTCAAAGCGATGCTTCCACCATTCGTAACCATCTTGCTCCATGACATCCCAGCGATAGAGCGGATTGCCCCAACGTTGCCCACTCTCGCTGAAGTAGTCTGGGGGGACCCCTGCCACAACAGTAGGATTGCCGTCTTCCTCTAGGTAGAATAGATGTTGGTTGCCCCAGACATCACTGCTGTCATGGGCAACGAAGATGGGCAAGTCACCCATCATCTCGATGCCATTCTCATTGGCATAACTTTTGAGGGCTAACCACTGGTCGTTGAACACCCACTGACAAAACTTATAATAGGCAATATCTGCGGCGTAAGTGATGGTTGCCTGGGCAACGGCATCCGCTTGATAGCGCACCAAGTCGAGGTTATCCCAGCGCGTCCAGGTCACTCCCCCATTGGCATCTTTGATAGACATGAACAGCGCGTAATCATCCAGCCACGTTTGGTTACTTTCACAATACGCTGTAAAGTCTGCCTGCTCGTTTTCTTGCCCGCGCTCAACA
This sequence comes from uncultured Chloroflexota bacterium, assembly GCA_903877335.1. Lineage (GTDB taxonomy): Bacteria > Chloroflexota > Anaerolineae > Aggregatilineales > Phototrophicaceae > CAIRDJ01. Next base: position 22,580 of record CAIRDJ010000364.1, read on the forward strand.
AAGCGTTGATACGCAACACGTAACTTGTTTTGGTGATACTCCGTCACCCATCCAAAATCTACTAGATACTTGGGAAAAGCAGGCAAATCCGACAAGTCCGATTCCAACAAATAACCACGCTCAAGTAGCTTGTCAAAGCTAATTAGGTTAGGGTTGCCAGCAAAGGCGCAGGGGCTTTGATAGGGAGAATCCCCATAGCTGGTTGGACCAAGGGGTAAAACCTGCCACAACGATTGATCGGCATTGACCAACCAATCCACAAAATCGTATGCCCATTTTCCTAAATCGCCAATTCCATAACGCCCGGGAAATGAAGTCGGGTGAAAAAGTATCCCATTGATACGTGCCATCGTGTTGATCTCTTTTGCGTGCTAGATAAACAAAACAAAGACTTCGTACAGAAGCCATCCTAAAACAATCAATAAACCGAAGCGACCATGCAGGCGTGCAGTTTGTCCCTGTGCTGGGTGTAGCTTGAGCGGATCCGTTTCGGTACGGAACACCTGTATCAAGCGGTATGCCTCTGGAAGGGTTATCAGGGCGATCAAGCTGGTGAAAGGAATCCACCCCACCCCCACTAAAACAACTAACGTCAGATAGGCACCATCTATCAAGAACATGTATTCAAGGATTGCGCCGTTGCGCCCCAGCAACAAAGCGAGCGTGCGCTTATTGACGGCGCGGTCTGCCTCCATGTCACGGATGTTATTGGCGTGCAGGATGGCAGCGACGGTGAAAGAAATGGGCAACGCCACCCAAACCGCCTGCCATGAGAGTTGCTCCGTAACGGCATAATACGTGCCCAATACAAACACGGGACCCATGAAGATGCCCACCGCCACTTCTCCTAAGGCGTTGTATGCCAATGGAAAGGGACCAGCGGTATACATGACCACCGTCAACACCCCGCCCAAACCAATCCACAGCAAGGGCAAGCCAGTTTGCGTCACCAACCACAAGCCGATGCCTACGCCCAGCAACAGGCTAGAAACCGCGCCAACCAAAACAGAACGAGGGGTTAGCACGGCGTTCTTGATGGTCATCCCTTGCCCAGCGACTTTAAGCGCGTCTGCTCCGCGTTGATAATCGGCAAACTCGTTGATGAGGTTGGCGGCAATTTGCAGTGCCACCGCGCCGATGGTTGCCCACAAAAAGTGCCACACATTCACGCGCCCATCTGACCACGCCAGCGCAAGCCCCATCCCCAAAGGGACGTAAGTGGCAGTGAGGGTACGTGGACGGGTGGCAGAATACCACGCTTGTAAGGTAGAGGGTAATCCCATGCGCCTTGCTTCCTATTTCATTCATCCAAACGGGATAACGTATCACAATATTACATAAATCTCCCACAATACGTAATACCAAGCGCTGAATAATTCTAAAACTTTGAACAGTGTTGAGCAGACACTAACTCAATTGGGGATTGTATGCTATAGATGAAGCGTTTTCGCCCAAGAACAAATGGAGGTCTCACCATGAATGTCCTCAACACACAGCTCAAGCGGTTGCCCATCGTCCGAGATAGCTATCATCACCTACGCGAGCTACGAGATTGGCGGTGGGCATGGTTGACGGATCGTCGCGCTCATATCAGCCGTGAGCGCATCCGCCAATATCAAAACCGCCACGCCGGTCAACGTTGCTTCATCCTCGGCAACGGACC
>CAIRDJ010000365.1 GCA_903877335.1 uncultured Chloroflexota bacterium
CCCCCCTGCTAAAGGACTATAAACGACCAAACCAATCCCATTATTTTTTACTGTGCTGTCGATGTTGCCCTCAACTTGGTGGCGGTCAAGCATGTTGTACAGGCATTGTTCCAGAATGGGGGGGTATGCTCCTAGCCCACGCGCAATGGCAGCACCCTTCTCAATTTGTGGAGCTGTCCACATGCTGGTGCCCCAGTACAAAATCTTCCCTTGTGAGATGAGATCGCTGATGGCGCGGATGGTTTCTTCAACCGGGGTTTCGGGGTCAAAGCGGTGACAAAAGAAAATATCAACGTAATCCATGTGCAAGCGTTTCAAAGAGCGATTGACCGACTCAATGATGTGCTTACGAGAAAGCCCTCGATCATTCACATCACTGCTCATGGGGAAAAAGGCTTTGGTGCTGATGACCAGTTTGTGGCGTTCTTTGCCTCGTAATGCCCGCCCAACCGTCTCTTCCGCTGCACCATTCGCATAGGCATCTGCCACATCAATGAAGTTGACCCCGTGGTCAATGGCGGTATGAATACAACGTATTGCTATATCTTCCTCTACATTCGTGCGATCCCCATAAGTGAGCCATGCCCCCAATGAAATTGCACTGATGTTTAAGCCGGAATGACCGGCTTTGCGATACTGCATCTCCATAAGTGTTTACCCCTTCATAGGGTGCTTAGAATACAACCCTATCCAAAAAACCACACGCATGCTCCAGAATAACATGAAGCCCAACAAAAAGAGAGAGTTATCGCTGTGTCCGCTCGAATTTTCGTGCGTTTAGTGATGTGGTGGGGGATGTTTCTGTACGGCAGTTGGCACGTAAATCGCACGCATTCACAACTGCAATGAGAGGTAGGCTTGCCAACTTTGCTGGAGCAACAAATCATCACGCGCGACGGGCTACGGGTGAATGACCATGACCGCGTTGTTGGCGGTGGCATCAGTTGCCTACATCTGAATAGGGTAGATTTGTAGCCGCAGTCTGTTGAGAAAATGAAAAGTGCCAGCACAACCAATAATTGCCGATTAGTTGAATACCCTGTAAAATTGTAGGCTTATAGCAAAATGTTTGAGCACGTAAAGACAAGTTGATGCCCTCTATTCACATTGCCCCCTCCATTCTTGCTGCAGATTTTTCTCGCTTAGGGGAACAAATCGAGCAGATCAACCAAACCGCAGCGCGTTGGATTCATGTCGATGTCATGGATGGGCGGTTTGTCCCGAATATCACCATGGGGCAATTGGTGGTGAGTGCCCTCAAGCGCGTCACCGCGCGCGTGTTAGATGTTCACTTGATGGTCATCGAGCCAAATTCCATGATCGAAAGTTTCGCAGAAGCTGGGGCAACCCAACTCACTGTCCACTATGAGGTCTGCGCGGATTTGTTCCGCACCGTTACCCTCATCAAGCGGGCAGGGTGCGCCGCGGGGGTTGCCATCAATCCACACACCCCCGTTGCCATGCTCCTTCCCATTCTCCCACTCTTAGATCACGTGGTGGTGATGACCGTTAGCCCTGGTGCGGGTGGACAAAAGCTCATCCCACAGACGCTACCAAAAATCAGGGAATTGCGAGACTTTGCCAACCAGATGCAACCCAACCTCAACATTGTGATTGACGGTGGGGTGAATGTGGAAACGCTTGAAACGGTGATCCGTGCGGGGGGAAATGTATTGGTGGCGGGTGCCTCCGTCTTTAAGGATGATGCCATTGTTCAAAATCATGCTATGCTCACCCAAATTGCACACCAAATGACACAAATTTGAGCATCAATTCGCGTCTATTGAGGGTGTTGTGGGTTACAGTTGGTGAATACTACGCCATGTTTATTGAATCTATGAGTTGAATGGAAGTCTAATCTTATGGATGATGAAATAATGCACCGTTCAGAATGTGACGGTTTTTTGTATCGCTGGTTGGTTGCCGCAGGGTTAGCCTGGCTAGAATACAACAAGGAAACGGTAAATCAGTTGAACGTGTTCCCTGTTCCAGATGGAGACACGGGGACGAACATGCTCCTCACCATGCGTAAAGCATACGATGAGGTCTCGCGCTTAGAAAAAAATGAATCCCATATTGGGGTGGTAGCTGGCGCGGTGGCGCGTGGAGCATTAATGGGCGCACGCGGTAACTCTGGGGTGATCTTGTCGCAGTTGCTGGCGGGGTTTGCCAAAGGTGTCGAAAACTTGCACGCCTTCAACGTGCAACAATTCGCTCATGCGTGTGGTGTTGCCACCCAATATGCTTATCGCGCGGTGGTCAATCCTGTTGAGGGCACGATCTTGACGGTCTCGCGTGAAGCCTATGAGGCGGTGCAAAGCCATGTTGACGCTCGTCCCGACAGCACCTTGCGTCAAACCTTTGAGGTTTTGATTGACCATGCCAAGCTCTCGCTTGCCAATACCCCCAACTTGCTGCCTGTCTTGAAAGATGCAGGGGTGGTGGATTCTGGCGGAGCGGGTTTTGTCAGCATCATGGAGGGGATGTTACGCTTCTTAGAAGGAAAGCCTGTTGTTGCCAATGGCGACAGCGAAAAGCCAAAGACTGCTGAGGTCGGGGATTGGCAAGACGCGCTCGTACCCGAAGATGAAGAGGGCTACGGCTATGATGTGCAATTCCTCATCCATGGCGACAACCTAGATGTGTTACGAATCCGCGCGGATATTGACGCAATGGGTTGGTCTACTTTGGTGGTGGGCGATCCTCAATTGGTCAAGGTGCATGTGCATGTTCACAATCCCGCTGAACCCATCAACTATGCCATTGCCACACTAGGGGCAGAGATTGATGACATCGTGGTGGAAAATATGCAACTTCAATATAAGCAATATGTGAAAAGCCGTGTTGAGCGCGAACAAGGGCATAGCCAACCTGTAGAAGGCGTGGCGGTCATTGCAGTTTCGCCCGGCGATGGCTTAACCGAGTTGTTCGTCAAAGACTTGAGCGTTGCCTATGTGATTGGCGGAGGACAAACCATGAACCCCTCCACAGAAGACTTTGTGGCGGCAATCAATGCGATTGATAACACCGACGTGATTCTGTTGCCCAACAATAAGAATATCATCATGGCAGCACAACAAGCCGCCGCCATTGCCAGCAACAAACAAGTCCGTGTTGTGCCCAGCAAAACCATTCCACAGGGGATTGGCGCGTTGGTGGGCTATTTGAGCGAAGGGTCTTCCACACCGTTGGACAGGTTGAGTGAATCCATGCGGGAAGCGATGAGCGGTGTCACCACGCTTGAGCTAACCTATGCCACACGCACGGTCAATATCAACGAGGTCGAAGTGCAAGAGGGGCAAGTGATTGGCTTGGTGGACGGCAAACTCCAACTGGCGGGCGAATCTATTGAGCAGGTGGTCATCCAGCTCATCGAAACCTATTCGCACCCCAACAAAGAATTGGTGACGCTTTACTTTGGTGCGGATGTTCAAGAGGAGGTTGCCAAATCTCTGGTGAATACCTTGACCGAGCAATTTGAGGACTTGGGTTTTGAGCTGGTGAAGGGTGGTCAACCCCTGTATCCCTATTTGATTAGCATTGAATAGTGACTGTACCGATGCGGATTTATGTTGTGACGGATAGTTCTGCAAGTTTTTCTCATCCCCAATTGGTGGCACAGTCCCCTTTAGTGGTGGTGCCGTGTTCGTTGCGGATTGGCACAACTGTTTATCGAGACAATATCGACCTTAGCACACATGAAGCCATTGATCGAATGGCTCGGTCAGAATCCCCGCCGACGTTAATCGCCCCCGATGTGACAGATTTCGTAGCGACGTATACCCGCCTAGCGACGGTGGCGGATGCTGTACTATCCATTCACCCTTCCAGAACCTTCTCCAAAAGTTATCAAAATGCCTTGTTTGCCGCACAACGGATGCACGGAAAAATACCCGTGAATGTATTGGATTGCGGTACAATTGGGATGGCACAAGGAATGATCGTTCGGGCAACCTTACGCGCGATTGAACGCCAAATCTATCAGAGCGTAGAGGAATTGATGACGTTCATCCGCGCAAAGCTGGAACACATCTACAGTGCCTTCTATGTAGAGTCCACTGATTTTTTGATGCGCAATGGCATACTTTCGTTCTCTCATGCTTTGTTGTGTAAAATGAATGCCATGCGCCCCATAGTCACCATTGAAGATGGACGATTAAAGCCAACCGAAAAAGTCCGTAATCGGGTGCAGGGTATGCAGTGGTTAGTTGAGTTTGTAAGCGAATTTCAAAACTTTGAAGATGTGTTGATTGTTCAACCGCGCAGTTACATGACCAATGAAACGCGCCTGCTCCTTGATCGCCTGGCGTTGCAATTTCCTGACAAATTTTTTCGCTACGCCATTTACAGTAGCTCTGTGGCGACCTTGATCGGTTGTGATGCTACAGGCGTAATCGTGATGGAACCCGATTCATATACTAGACTCTCTTAAAGGATGGAATACCATGAAAGTACGCTTTGTTGTTGATAGTGCTTCTGATGTCCCTCAACATTATGTTGATCGTTATGGAATGTATGTCATTCCGTTGTATGTGAATTATGGTGGAAATAGCTACGCTGATAACGGGCAAGACCTCAACCGTCTTGAATACTACCAACTGTTGAAGACCATTGACCCCATTCCCCAAACTTCTGCCCCATCGGTTGGGGTGGCAGGGGAGGCGTTGCTTGCCGCGTCGCAAGGATATGACCATCTTTTCATCGTCACCATTTCATCTAAGCTGAGCGGGACGCATAACGCCTTGCGCCTGGCGGCAGAACAGTACCTGCAACCAGGACAATACACGCTCATTGACTCGGAGCAACTTAGCACGGGGAGCGGGTGGTTGGCGGTCTTGGGCGCAGAAGCTGCTGAAGCAAGCAACGGCAACATTGCACAAATCCGCGCGGTGATCGAGCGCGTCAAGCAACACACTGAGGTTTACGCCGCCATGACCACCGTAGAATTTTTGCGTAAAGGGGGGCGCATTAGTTGGGGGCAGGCAACGGTTGGGGGATTCCTCAAGATTCGCCCGATCGTGCAACTCCAAAATGGCTTGATCGAATCAGTGGCGCGGGCGCGTACCGAAAAGAAGTGGCTTGACCAACTTGAAGCGTTCATTCGTCAACATCAACCGATTGAGCGCATCGCCTTTTTATACGGCTTAGACCCCGCGCCCAAAGATGAACTCAAGCAACGAGTTGCTGATATTCTCCCTCCCGCTATCGAAGAAATTATTGTAACACCGAGCATCGGGACGCACACCGGACCGGAAGCGATCGGGGTTGCCCTTGTCCGTAAAGGTTGGAAAGACGCATAATGCCATCTGCATTAGAATCGCTCGTGAAGGTGCTTAAACTGGAACGAGACAACAGCTATAAAAATAGCAGTGTTGAAGGTGGGGTTTCCGCCTACATTCAACGCTGGCAACACGATGCCCATCAACAAGCTGGGCATCGCGAACATCAGCATTTTCTGGTGGATGATGTGGCGCAAGTGTTAGAACCGTATGACGCCTTAGACACCTTAGAGGGGCGACATAACGCTGTTGGCTACGCGCTAGATCGCTTGATGATGCGCCTACGGGAGCCACGCGCGGGCTTCGTCCCCCGACTGAACTGGCAGAATGTGCCCGCTCCTGCGCCACAAAACCCCAAACCGCAACCTGCCCAGTCTGTACCAGCGGTCAGCATCCTGTCAGAGCCACCCCAGAGCGCAACCTCCGCTGCGCCTGCGCCAGACTCAAAACTCTCTGGCAAGCGTAACAAGGTGCGCCAAAAGCACGAGAAGGTGGAGGCGGTCGTGGTGGAAGCCCCTCCCCGCAAAGCAAATTCAACACGCTCTCGAAAAAAAAACACCAACAGGGAACATGTTTTTGGACATGACCTGGATGATGGCAATGATGGCTTTTTTAGCGAGGCAAACTTTGATGAATATCGAGAGGCGTTTGATGATCTTGACGATGATAGTGTATTCATTCCTACGGAGTCTGACTTGCCCGCTCCCATCCGCTTAGAACGTCCTCCACGCATTCGCCGTCATGACGACACCAAGCAGGCTACTCACGCCTTGCGCCTCATCCGTGAACCCGTCACCAGTATTCGTGGGGTGGGGAGCAAACTGGGCGAAATCCTAGCGCGAATCAACATTCATACCATCGAGGATTTAATTCTCTATCTGCCCTATCGGTACGACGATTACACCCAAATGCCCAACCTCGCCCAATTGCAACCGGAGCAAAAGGTAACGGTGATTGGCACGGTGCGCCGAACACATGTTCGCGCTGGGGCACAAGGACGGCAGGATTTCGCCTTCACCCTAGAGGATGGCACGTGGTCATTACAGGTGATGTTTTTTAGCCAGCGGTATCTTCAACAGAAAATTGCGGACGGCATGCAGGTCGTCTTGACCGGCAAGGTGTCCATCTACCGCGACCGCTTGCAGATGACCAATCCGGAATGGCAACCCCTAGAGGAAGAGGTCTTAGATTCCCCAAGTATTCTGCCCATTTATGGGTTGACCAAGGGGCTAAACCCTAAACGCTTCCGCACCTTGATTCAAGATACCTTAGCGCGCTATGCCGAAAACCTCCCCGAAGTTGTCCCCTCCGATGTGATCGACCGCACAGATTTGGCAGATTGGGTGTGGACGCTCAAGCAATTGCACGCGCCCGAAGGTTGGGATCACCTTCATCATGCCCAAAGACGCTTTGTGTTCAACGAATTGTTGTTGCTACAGTTGGCGATTATGGCGAATCGCCGTGAATGGCAGTCGGTATATGCCACTCCCTTAGAAGTTTCCGAAAGCTATCTGGATGCGTTCATCACAACCGCGTTCCCCTATCAGTTGACTGGTGCACAAAAACGCGCCATCCATGATATTCGTGTGGATGTGGCAAAGAACATTCCAATGAACCGCTTGATTCAGGGGGATGTTGGCTCGGGCAAGACAGCGGTGGCAATGGTTGCCGCGGTTCTGTCCTTTGCCAATGACAAGCAGACGGCGATCATGGCACCCACCAGCATCCTAGCCGAGCAACACTACCAAACCTTCTCTGCGGTTTTAGCCGATGTGCCCGGCACGCTGAAGCCCAAAGTGGCACTACTCACCGGTTCCTTGAGCAAGGCGGAGCGTGAACAAGTGTATGCAGG
>CAIRDJ010000366.1 GCA_903877335.1 uncultured Chloroflexota bacterium
CCATACGCCCGCAACAACGGCACGCTTTGCTCGTTGAGGTGCGCCACCCACCCGACATAGTGGGGATGTGCCAGCGAGAGGATGGCGGGTTGGTTGCTCTCCACCGTGAGGGTGATGGCTTCTGGCTCAAACTGGGTGACATGTGCTTCCCCAATCAGGGGGCGGTCGGGTTCAAGCGGTTGCGTTGGTGGGGTGTTCAAGATGATGGAATGGCGCGGTTGATAACGGGAATCGAGTAGCAACGCACGCGCGAACGCATCGCTATCCACCACATCCACCTGATTGAGCAGAAGGGCAAACGGGCGTGGGTTGGTTAAACGATGAAGCCAAATATGTCCCCAACGGTCTGCCCCTTCCCAGATGGGTTCACTGGCAATCGGCAATTGCGCCTCTCCGCTGTAGACATATTCAACCGCGTTGAGTTCCCAAAAGGTTGGATTGATTTCAAAGCGATCTAGGTTGGCAAAAGGAGGTTGCTGGATGGCATATAACCCATCTATGAAAAGCGGGCTTATCCCCCGTGCGTCAAATAGCTGATACAGGCTCCCGTAATTGTCGGTTAACCCACGAAATCCATCGACACGAGCGGGTAACGTGGCATCTTGTAAGATTGGCGCGTGGCGTTCGTTTGGCGTAAAATCCAGTTGTGACAGGGCAGGTTGTTGGTCATACGTGGCAGAAGTGGCAGAATAGAGCGAGAATAATTCAACTACGCACGCCACCAACAACACGCTTAGGACGCGCTGGGGATGCGCTAGACGCACCCCCCATCCCACCACGACCATCACCCCCCACACCAACGCTATTGGCTGAATCAGATGCCCGTACTGGGTGGGGAAGCCCTGCCACAAAATGAAGACCACGCCCAATAGTCCGCTCATGCCAATCGCCATATCGCGCGTCACGCGATGTAATCGTGCTGAGTGTGTGGGAGAACGCTCTAGCCATGCCACCACACCGTAACCAATTGCCACCGCTAGGGCGTTCACAACCACGTATGCCGCCCGCTCTTGCCCTCGAAAGAAATGCAGTCCGGGCAATACGTTGTATAACGCACTGAAGACGACCGTGTGTTGTCCGAAGCTCAACAGCAACCCCACCCCCGCACATACTAACCAAAAATGGCTTTCACGGTGTTGACTGAATAGGCTTGCTCCCACCCAAAACAACCCCACGTAACCTAAGTGTAGCGGGGAATACAGGCTCACCACTTGGGGGAGGATGACTTGCAAAATGTCTTGTAACGGGAAACCATTCCCCTTTTCGGCAAAGCCCATCCCTGCGCGAGCCGTATGCAGGAGGTACTCCGCGGCGGGCAGAAAGGTGATCGCGGTTGTGCCCAGCGTGATGATTCCCAACAGAGCAACCGCGCCTAGCATCGTTCTAGGTCGCTGGTGTATTGGCGCGGGGGGGTGCCAATGGCGGAAGCCCAAGTAGGCAACCGCGATATAGGTCAAGAACCAACTGGTTTGGGGGTGTCCTGCTAACCACGACATGCCCAACGCCACCCCACCCCATACGATCCAAAATAGGCGCAACCCACTGGGTGGGGTGGCAACATGCAGGCACAAGATCACCAGCGGAAACCACACCCCTGCTTCTAAGACGGCGAGTTGCAAGGGGGGATAACCGCTCAGATACCCCCCATAGCCCGCTATCACGGCGGAGAATAGGCCTGCCCAACGCGAACGCACCAACTGATGCACGAGAGCATACATGGCAACGGTATAACCCAGCACATGCAATGCCATCTCTAGCTCTAGGGTGTGGTAGCCCCAACTGTCGCTGACCTTCGCCAACAGGATGGACAATAAGCGTGGGGGATAAAATACTGCCGCTTGGGAATCGGCAATGAACGGCAAGCCACCATTGTTATAGGGATTCCATAACGGAATTTCAAGCCGACTCATCCGCTCATATTGGTACGTAGCGAATGCCACAAACTGCCCACTGAAGTCCCCTTGCTTGAGTGAAACACGATCCGCCATCACGGGGGTTAGCAACTGCCAGAAGAACAAAAGCCACAGAGTGAAGAGTAGCAACAGAGGAGGGAGGTGTTTCTGACGGAAGGGGCGCATCTTGCCGTAGCCTTACTGAATATTGGTTGAGGACATTGCGGACATAGAAGTTGTGGTAATCAACAATGCAAATAGATTCAAGTAGTCCTGCGCAATTTTATCCCAATTGAATTGTTCGCGTAGGGTGTATACCTGTTCTTGTAGGTGCATCCGCAACGCTTGATCGTGATACAAACGCCCTAGCATGGTTGCCAAGTCTTGGGGGGAATCTGACGGGATTAGTAGCATATTGTCCTCGTGCACAAACTCGGGGATGCTCACGCGCGGGGTGGTGGTGACAATCGCACAACCATAGTGGATTGCCGCCATGAGTGTCCCCCGTCGGAAGGATGCCCCATCTCGATAAGGCAAGACCACCGCGTCCGCTTGGGCTAGATGTTGCCCGACCGCCTCTTCAGGGATGTAACCCGTCCAAGTCAGTTGGGGTTGGATGCTCAACTGTTGCGCAAGCCTATCCAGTTGTTGCGCATACGCACGGTTGGAGGGATCACTACTTCCGAATGGATCGCCCACCATCGTTAACTGGGCAGGGATGCCATCTTGAGTGAGGCGTGCCAGCGCATGATAGAGCGTATCCACTCCTTTTGAATCATTCAGGAAGCCGAAGTAAACCAGTTGAAAGGGTGTTGAGGGTTGGCGCTCACGCTGGGTGAGCGGAGAAGCCGTTAGGATATTGCTACCGATGGGAATGAGGGAGTGGGTAATGAGCCAGTCTAAGCGGTTTGCATCTTCATGGTTTGTCACCACCGCCCAGTTGGATTGACGCGCCAACCGATTGACGATCCATGTGCGTAGAAAATGGGCTTTGGGGAACAGATAGGGAAAGCGCAGGTCATGAAAGGTGGTGACAAGGGGTACAAGCGAGCGAATCACTTCAGGGAGGAAGTGAATCCATGGTGACATTTGAAAGGCAGCGGTTTGAAAATGGAGATGCACAATCTCAATGCCCTCTTTTTTGATCCACCGTTGGATGGCAAGCACGCGGTTGGGTGTCCAACGGGTGTGAGTGGTGGAGAGCGTCTCGTCTAGCCCATCGGGCGCGGTGAGAATGGCGACTTCATGACCTTGTTGCGCGTAGCGATGGGCAAGGATGTGCGCAC
>CAIRDJ010000367.1 GCA_903877335.1 uncultured Chloroflexota bacterium
AAGCGCGTACAACGTCGCACCAAGTCCGTCGCGCTTGTTGGAATGGCACCCGCTTCTAATGCTCGCTGGCGATAGTCGGGCGATAGGTCATAATGTGGGTGCGTGGGACGGTCATGAAACCAATCTCGGGTTAGCCCAATTCTTTGGGCAAACTCGTGTAGTTCGGTCAAATCATCAAAGTTGTCACATGCAAGATGGCACCACAAACCATCGGCAAGTCTAGGGATTGGGGTATAGTCAATAAGATTATCTACATAAATTGCCATAACGAAGGCTCTCTTTTTGTGTGATCTTGTGATGATAAACCCACCACAAGCGCAAAAGTCACGTTACTAGTAACAAAAAGGCCCACTTTACTAGTGGGCTTTTCATATTAGATTAACTTGAAATGCGAATTGGGTTCAGTTAACGGCACCTTTTTTCTGCGCAAAACCCTTTGGCTACGTGGACAATAGATTACCTACACCTGCTTAGAATCGGCGGTAGTGGCACGCCAGTATGAAACGCTCTATCGAGCGTAGCGTCGCCTGAGCTTCTCTAGGTAGCGTGAAAATGTGACGGGCGTGAAAACATCAATATGCCCATCCACCAAAACTTGCCAGCTTTCTGCCTGTATGCGCTTGATTAAGGCAAAGTCTGGGGATAAGGCAGAAGGCTTGCTTCCAACAGTTGGTGAACCGTATAGGGCATCTGCTACCAAAATCACCCCATCTTGTGGAATCCGCATGATAACCGAGTCGTCGCTGTGATTACCGCCAACATGTTCTAGCTCAAGGCACAGTTTATCCACTTGTAACCTCCAGTAGGGTTCATCAAAGATGTGCGTTGGCATCACCGCATGATATAACTCCCAATCTCCATACGCCTCTATCACCCCGTCATACAACACTTGTAACCATGGGGCTTCTTCTTGAATGTAACGCACAATGTCCGCTCGTTGGTTGATGCGCGCCATAATTCGCTCAAGATAATCAGCGGTCAAACGATGGGCGATCACCTCTACCTTCCCCCACACCTGCGCCCCAGCGAGGTGATCCCAATGACAATGGGAGTAAACAATCTGGCGTACTGGGGGCAACCCATGCGCTTGCATTGCCTGTTGAATTGCTTGCGCATGCAGGGGACTGTTGCCACAATCGTATAAGACCGATTGGTCATCCGCCACCACCACGCCCACCGACGGACGAATCAACGCCCGATTCGGATCAGTCGGATACACCCACACATGCTGGCTAACTTGTCTTAATTCCAACTGAAAAGCCCTCGCTATCCATCTGATTTGTTTAGAAGTGAGTGTAAGCAAAAAATCCGTTTTGCGGTATAGTTTGAAGCGATACCAACTGTTTATGGATGATGAACGATGTCAGCATCAAACTATACCCTTCACCTCATTCTGCTAGAATGCCACCAACAGCAAGAGTTTGACGGAGACGAGCCATATCTCAAGGTGAACGGCACAGTCTGCTTTGAGTGGGAAAAGATCGGCAAACGTTTCAGTAGTGAACTCACCTCGCCCCAGCACACCGATGCGTTCGATTTTCGGACGGGCAAAGTGCGCACATTACACGGTTGGGAAGCAAGCGGGAATTACTTGCCAGAGGATTTTATCTTCCCCAACTTGAACGGCGAAACCGCGATCGAACTGTGGGAATCTGACGAGGGCGAATGGTTTCGCGGTGGGGATGATTTCTTAGGGGAAGTGTTGGTGAACGCCAGTCAGATCAGCTACGTGGAGCATGAGTACCTATTTGACATGCACAGTGCCCTTTACCGTCTGGTCTATCGCCTCTCCGTTAGTGAGTGAACATCTTATAGTAAGCGGCAATTTGGCGAGAAGTCCCTTGAGGATGGAACAACTTCATAAATATCTTTTAAATATTGCTATACACCGTTTAATTATATTGACATTGTTTACCTAACACTGTATGATTATCTCAATGCACTGAAACATAGAGGAAAGAGACGCTTTGCCA
>CAIRDJ010000368.1 GCA_903877335.1 uncultured Chloroflexota bacterium
GAACACACGCAAGGTATACTTGGTGCTTGGCTCGTGCAGGCGTTCCGCTTCGTAAACGGTGAAGCTGGCGCGTTGTGCCAACAAGACCAAAGAGGTCATACTGAATACGTGCAGATGGTCGATCATAATCTCCTCGCGTTCCGCGCCATATCGCGTGGCGACTTCCCCATCAGGCAACTCCACATAGATAAATCCGCCATCGTTCAAGAATTGCCCCGCCCGCTTGAGCATCGCCACAGGGTCGTTAACATGCTCTAACACTTTGTTGAAAGTAATTACATCGAAGGTTTGTTCAATCGTTGCCAGCATGAAATCCGCCGTGATGGTGGGGATGTGATGATCTTCGGTGAGGTGTTGCGTGGCACGCCGATCTGGATCGAGCGCGGTGGGTTGCCAACCGTACTTGCGAATCTCATAGGGGAAAACTCCCAAGCCTGATCCAACGTCTAACAGTGTGGGCGCGGTTAGATGGGGCATGAATTTTTCGGCGAAGGCAACCACTCGCTTGGCACGTCCCACGTTATCGCTTTTGGTAGGGTCTAGGTGGATGATCTTGTAAAAAGTCTTGCGGATTCCCTCAAGGTCAACATAGGTTGCATCAACATACTCACCATCATACAAAAAGCCCAAGTCAATGTTGGCAACGCTGATGTAGTGCCCACACGTTTGGCAACAGTACACTTTACGATCATAGTTGTCGGGGTCTAGGCGGTAGTGCCCTTCTAGCACATGGGGCTTGGTATAGTGGAAGGTGACACTAAAGCGTGAATCGCCACAGATGGGGCATCGCTTTTGGTCGGGATCGGTCATAAAGCGATCAATCTGTTGTAACACGCTATCCTCATCTAACCATGTGATGAAGCGTTGGTCGTGGTGTGCCAGATAGTTAAAGAATGCTTCCTCATGCCCACGTTCTGCCATCATGATGAAGTAGGTGTGGTGATAACTCCGCACCAATGCCGAGCGCAAATTGAACTGTTTCAGGCGACGGTTGAGCGAGGGCGTGGCATAGTATCCCCATGATTTGCGGGCAATGTCATATTCATTCCCGTCATGCGTGATGAGGGTAATCTGTTCATCCGCCTCTAGCCAAAGGTGTGCCACATCGGCAATCTGCACATCTTCGACCTTATCGGGCACGGTGAACACGCGCGGGGGGATATTGTGTTGAATTTTCATGCTTGGGTTTCCTGCATTCTATGAATTAACATGTCATTCTAAAATGAACCCTGACTGAACTCAACTTAGATTCATCATGGTTTTAAGTTATCGTGCCATACACCTACAATTATGATGGAGGAACACTATGTCACAGGCACAAGCTATTCTGTTTGGATTAGCATTGGGGGACGCGCTTGGCAACCCAACCGAGTTTATGTCCCTCCCCATCATCAAAAAGAACTATGGTGAAATAGGAATCCAACACCCCCCCACTCCTGCACTCTACACCGACGACACACAAATGACGGTTGCCCTCACCGAAGGACTGCTTGAAGCTGGCGTAGAGGCTTCATTAGACGAGCAGATGACCGCCGTTGGGGATCGCTTCGTGCACTGGATGCACCACGCCCCCCATCGCGCACCGGGGCTAACTTGTTTGCGTGGGGTAGAACAGTTTAAAGCTCATTCAGATTGGCGCACATCGGGCATTCTAACCGCACAAGGGTGTGGGAGCGCAATGCGCGTTGCCAGCATTGGCTACTTGTATCAACACAATCCCATGCGCCTGCTTGAGGTTGCCGCTGCCAGTAGCATCATCACCCATAATCACCCACGCACAATCGCTTCTGCCATTGCCGCGGCGGTCTTGGTCAAGCTGGCGTTGGATGGCATCCATCCGCAGGAGTATTTGCGCCAAGTGATGGAAATCACGGACGGGATCAGCACGGAATTTGACCAGTGCATGTATCGGGTTGGGCAAGCACATTTCGCCTCTGAAGAGCGATGCCTCCAACACATCGGCGAAGGTTGGATTGGGGAAGAAGCGGTAGGCTTGGCGATATGGTGTGTGACGCGCTACCCCGATGATTATCTGGCAGTCGTACGCAGGGCAGCAAACACCAACGGGGACAGCGACAGCATCGCGTGCATCGCCGGCGGGATCAGTGCGGCACGCTTGGGCTTGGATGCCATTCCCAGTGATTGGAGGGCGCGTTGTGAAAATGCCGATGAGTTGGTTGATCTGGCAGAACGTATGACCCGCGCACGGATATAATAATCTAAGATGAAACGAGTTGAATTTTTCACCCTCCTCCTAAAAAGCATCTTGATCGGCTTCTTGCTGATGGTGGGATGCTATACCCTGTGGTATGCCGTTGACTGGCGGACTGCCCCCTATCAACGGGAGATCGCGCTCGGTGCGCTTGCGCTCTTTGCGGTGTGGTTGATGACCTATCAGGCTCCGCTCCCTCTCCTAAAACGATTCACCCATTCGGCTTGGCTGGCTTTGGTGATCTTGATCGCCTGTGTGCTAACGCTCACTTTGATTGTGGCGGAACGGCAAGGCGGAGGCTTCACCTTTGCCGTGTTGGCATTCGTCATGGGGATGATGTTGGGGGTGGCATGGCTCGTTCGCCATCCCACGCGCGAAAGCCTCATCAACCTGACGATTAGCACGCTCGCCATCATGATGAGTTTAGCCTTCTTGAACGCGCTTGCCCCACGCTTAACCGCTTCTGTGGTGGCAATTCGTCAACAGAAATTGATCCAATCCGCCACCCCCCCACTCGATGCCGCCACCCTCACCCATTCGGCACAATCCCCCAACCTTGCCACTGGCAGTCCGCAAATGGAAGTTCTGGTTGAGGGAAATGGCGCGTTTTGGGGAGAATTAACCGGCTGGGGAACGCTGACCAACGCCCGATTGCGCTATCGTTTAGAGGGAGTGTACGATAGTCTGGTGGAGTACAACGCGCTCGGTTTTCGTGGGGAGGCACTACCCTATGAAAAGCCTGATGATGTCTTTCGGATTATGCTCACGGGGGACAGCTTCATTGAAGCGCGAGAAGTTGGCTACGCCGATACCGTCTATGCCCAGCTTAACCAATTGGTCGCCAATGACACCCGCTCCGATGGTAAGCGCGTTGAGGTTTTTGGCGTAGGGGCAACCGGCTGGGGAACCCTTCAACGCTACCTCTATTATATCCATGAAGGCTATCGCTTCTCCCCCGATGTGGTGATTGACCTGTTCATCATCAATGATGTGGCAGACAATAATCCCCCTGTTTTTTACCCATCACGCGCCCTCGATTTCATTGTGACCGATACCCAAGTCCAACTCATCCGTGACGGCGTGGCGGTACTAGAACCATCCTTCGACGCGCCCAAACGCTGGTTTGCCTATCTCCCCGATTGGCTCAAGCAGAATGCGCTGGTGGGCTTCTTGCAGGAAATGCTTGCCCCAGAAGCACGCCCCATCACCCTCAACGCCGACCAAACCCGCTTACATCCGCAAACCTATATCTATGTTGCCTCGCCCGAAATCGAGGGCTACCCCGAAGGTTGGCGCAGAACCGCCCAAGCCTATGCGCTATGGAACGCACGATTAAAAGCAGACGGGGGGCAACTCATGGTGTTGAATGTGGACATCTCCGCCGAGCGCATCACCGAGCTTTCCACCTATTTTCCGGATCAACAACAAGGGTGGGTATGGGACATCAACCTCCCTACTCAACGCCTAACTGACATCCTCACCCCACTAGGCATTCCACTCATCAACACGCGCCAACCCTATAAAGAGTATGCCGACGCGCTGGGAAAACGCCCGTTTGATGCCCTCTTCTATGTGGAAGATGGGCATTGGAATCCGCAAGGGCACGCCCTTAGTGCGGAGATCATACACGAAGCACTCTATCAAAATGGGATACTTATCCCCTCAAACCCATGACATGTGGTCTTATGTGTGTCACGCCTTGCCAACGGGCTTTGATACAATACAACGTAGACTGACACACCAAAGGATGAAGTAAAATGAAGTATCGCCGTTTTATCACTTACGCTTGGTTAGTGGTTCTCTATACCGTCGGCGTGATTTTATGGGGAGCTGTCGTGCGTGCCACCGGGAGCGGGGCGGGGTGTGGGCGACATTGGCCCGTTTGCAACGGAGAGATCATCCACCGTCCTGAATCGGTTGCCACGATGATAGAACTTAGCCACCGCTTAACCAGTAGTTTAACTGGCTTCTTGATTATCATCTTGCTGGTATGGGCATTCCGTGTGTTTCCAAAAGCCAGCTTAGTGCGTCGTAGTGCAGTCTTATCCTTCGTGTTCGTGGTAGTAGAAGGAGCGTTCGGCGCGTTGTTGGTGCTGGCGGAATTGGTGGAAGATAATGCCTCTGTGTGGCGGGCAATTGCGATTGGGCTACACCTCATCAATACCCTAATCCTCCTGTATTGGCTCACGCTGGTGGCATGGAGTGCGTATGACCCCACGCGACACTTCAACACACCGCAAAAGCATAGTCGCTTATTGTGGGGGGCGATGATCGCGCTATGTGTGGTCAGTTCTGCCGGCGCAATAACCGCTTTGGGGGATACCCTCTTCCCTGCTGAATCTCTGGCACAAGGCATCGCCGCTGACCTTGACCCCACACAAAGTTTCTTGGTACAGCTTCGAGTATGGCATCCTGCTTTAGCCGTATTGGCGAGTGGTTATCTGATGTGGATGGCATCTCGCATTCAAAATGAGACCCTTTCCCCATTTGCTGATCGGCTTGTCATGGGCGTATATGGAGCAGTGACAATACAATTGTTGGGTGGAGTGCTGAATATTTTCCTACTGGCACCGGTCTGGATGCAGGTGATTCACCTTTTGTTAGCGGATACATTATGGATCATCGTGATTCTGTTGGCGTTCGAGGTCAGAAGTGGTCACGCTTACGGGGTCGAATAAGCAAGATTGTAATCAACAAACGACCGTTGAGATTCAAAGTGTATGCAGTTTGAAGACTATTTGATACACTCTAACTTAGGTTATTTTCGCAACAGTTCTACGAGTTTTCGACACTGGTCGCTAAAAATTTTTTGGAGAGTCCTCATGGCCATCACGTATAAATCACAAGTTCGCGCCTTCCCCACTGCCACCCCCGCCCAAGCAGCCGAACACTTCCGCCATCGCTTGAGTGTGGAAACCGATTGTGCCGATGTCTATTTTGATA
>CAIRDJ010000369.1 GCA_903877335.1 uncultured Chloroflexota bacterium
ATCAAAACCGACTACACTTAGTTGATCTGGTATGTGAATTCCGCGCTCACGGCACGCATTCATCAACCCTAACGCAATCATATCGTCGTAACAGAAAACAGCTGTCACGTTGGTATCCAACAAATAATTGAGGACTTTTCTACCGGTTTCATAATCAGACATGATGGGTAGTAAGTAAAAGATATGAGCCTCATTCACTGCCATTCCACGCTGAAGAAACGCTTCTCGATAGCCTTGAAGCCTTTGCCAATTGGATCGAAATCTTATTGACGATCCAACATATGCGATTCTCTCATGCCCAATCGAGAGAAGATAATCAACTGCCTTCTTGGCTTCCGATTTAGAATCAATGGTCACGTTGTTATATTTACTTAGATCAAACTCGTCGTTGATGAGCACGATTGGAATGTCAAGACTTTCAAAATGTGTATCCACAAAATTCGAGGTGTGGGTCTTGTGTACAATGATGCCATCTACACGCCGTTGATAAAACTTCAATATTGTTTCCTTTTCTTTATTTGGGTCAAACTTAGATGTACCCAAAAAAATGGTATACCCCGCGCTATCCGCAAATTGCTCAATCCCTTCTACTAGTTCGGCTACAAACGGATCAGAAACAGAGGTAATGACCACCCCTATCATTTTTGTTTGCGCTTCATGCAGAATTTGAGCGAGGTAATTAGGGAAATATCCCATTTCATTAGCTAGATTTTTAATGTAGCTACGGGTTGTTTCTGCCATTCGTCCTTGCCCATTGAGTGCCCTGGATACAGTCGAAAGAGAAACCCCTGCTTTTACCGCAACATCCTTTAATGTGACCGACATCACTTCACCTACTAAAACACGACCTTTATATACTACATCAAACAAAGCCAAAGATTCAAAATTTAATCAACAACGAGCTGTGTTTAATAAACCAAAAACGGTATGATAACCCCTGTTGACAGACAATATTTTTTATGGGTAAACTTTGAGCAATCGTTTGTTCAGTACCTTATTCAAGGCTAGTGCGTAGTATTTTTCAATCTCTCATTTTGAACTTAGAAATTACAAGCGGCGATTACTCTTGTGAACCAAGATTATGCAAGATACACCGTCGATGCGGTAGAACATTTTAAGTCAATGATCTTGAATACGGTTTCGACAAGGGATGCAAAGACTAACCTATGCCAACTTCACTGGCGGAATGCTTTTTTATCAGTTATACCAACGTACATCAACTATAGTATGAACGCGGAGAATTTAAACGATTATGGCAACTTATCAACCACTTTCAGAAGTGCGTAAAACGCTTAAGGTGAAATGGTATCGCACTAAAATTGATCCTAAGGTGATGAAAGAATTATCCACCCGTAGCGATGTACAAGGGTTTTTGCAAGCAGGTGGGCATTTTGGTTTGTTTCTGCTCACAGGTGCTATAACCTTTTATTTCTGGTTACAACAATCTTGGATTCCAATGTGCATTGCGCTATGGTTTCATGGTACCGTCTCTAGTTTCTTTGTAGGAGTTGCTCCGCATGAACTGGGGCACGGGTCTGTTTTCAAAAGTAAGTGGCTTAATCGAATCTTTCTCTATTTATTTAGTGCAATAGCCTGGTGGGATCCATTCGATTATGCCAGTAGCCATACGTACCACCATCGCTACACGTTGCACCCAGAAGGAGACCGCGAAAACCTATTACCGCTGGAACCCAACCTAGCATCCCCATTCGTCTTTCAGCTACTAACTATCAACTTGTTCACACTACACGGTCGTACCTTCAGTAAAGGTGGTTTACTCTCCACCCTATACGTAACGCTTCTCGGTGCATTCGGTCGCGTGGGGGATGTTGACCGTCCGAGGAATGAGTGGGTTCAAACTCTGCATGACGATCAACCTGAGGAGTACCGTCGCTCTATTTGGTGGTCGCGCTTCTTGTTACTATTGCACGGTGGAATCACTGTGGCTTCATTGATAACGGGTTATTGGATTTTCATCTTGCTCGTTCCCGTTGCCCCCTTCATCGCTAACCTATTCTCCTATTTGGTGGGCTTACCCCAACATTGCGGACTGCGTGAGAACACACCTGATTTTCGTAAGAGTGTACGTTCCATGCACCTAAACCCCATCCTAGAGTTTTTGTACTGGCGCATGAATTGGCATCTTGAACATCACATGTATGTGGGCGTTCCGTGCTACAACCTTAAGAAGCTCCACCAAGAACTAGCTTGGGATATGCCAGAACCACGCACGCTGATGGGAGCATGGAAGGAAATGAGAGAAATCTGGAAGAAGCAAAAGGCCGATTCTAGCTATGTTTTCGATACGCCTCTTCCGCCTACCGCCACCCCAGAGTACAAGGGTGATACAACCCAAGCCCCTGTCTCTACAGGAGAAGAACACCAAGAGGCGATGTCCCTCGGTGATCTAGTTCCACAAGGACTAACCCACTAAATTTTTAGCTAGTTGCCGGGCATTCCCATCAAAGAATGCCCCGTTAGCATCTTGACTCGATAAGATTGCCAAAGAAGGGTTTTTTTGATGAATAAGTTGACCGTAAAAGATTTATTTGAACTCCGCAAAGAACGCACGCTCATTCAAATCTATGCGGATAGCCCCCAAGAAGCTGCCGCATGCGAAGCAGCGGGTATTGAAATGGTGATGACCTCCGATGGTAGCGATGTGGCTACTTTTCGTAAAGCAGCACCGAACGTCTTCCTGTCATATGGGTTGCCCTATCGCGTTCAGGCGAGTCCTACCGAAACCTTGCATGCCGCCTATGAGGTCTTAAATGCTGGGGCAGATGCAGTTTATTGCGCACAAGGCTTAGCTCACGTCAAAGCTCTTGCTGATGAGGCTATACCCGTGTGGGGTCATGTCGGTTTTATCCCCCACAAGGCATCTTGGTTAGGAGGGTTCAAGGCACAGGGCAAAACGGCGACCGATGCCTTGAAGATTTTTGCAGACGCGATAGCATATCAGGACGCAGGCGCGATAGGCATAGAGGTGGAGATTATCCCCAGTGAAGTCGCCAATGAATTGAGCAAACGCCTCAACATCCTGACTATTGGGATGGGCAGCGGATCAGGTTGCAATGCACAATACTTGTTCGCCACTGATATTTTAGGAACAAACAGGGGGCACATCCCACGTCACGCGAAAGTTTACCGCAACCATAAGGCTGAATATGAACGCTTGTATCACGATGCGGTAGCTGCCTTCAAAGAATTTAGAGCGGATGTAGACTCAAGTGTATATCCTTCTGAAAATCATAGCCTGCGGATGAAGGATGGTGAGTTCCAAATTTTTCTAAATGAGTTAGACGCTCATTAGGCAAGGTGCCTTAGCGGATAACCCAATATCTTATTTTGTCAACCTGAGGAAAAAAACATGGCATTAAAGATTGCCCTCATCGGCGCGGGACGGATTGGCAAAGTTCATGCCAGTGCCGTCATGACTGCTATTCCCAACGCGACCATTGTTGCTGTTGCTGATTATCACCTAAGCAGTGCCCAAGCACTCGCTGATGCTTACGGGATCGCGTTGGCAACCGATCGGCACTTGGATGCCATTCACGCTGACGGAGTGGATGCCGTGATTATCGCCTCCTCCACCGACACACACGCCCCCTTCATCATAGATGCCGCCAAAGCGAATAAGCACATCTTCTGTGAAAAGCCCATCGCCGCCCAGTTGGACAAGATTGATGCGGCACTTGCCGCGGTTGCCGAAGCTGGGGTGCAATTGCAAATCGGGTTCAACCGTCGCTTTGACCCCACCTTCGCGCGTATCAAGCAAGCCATCAACGAGGGTGCCATCGGCACGCCCCACCTCCTGCACATCATCAGTCGCGACCCAGCTCCCCCTCCTGTTGAGTATGTGAAGGTGTCTGGTGGGTTATTCTTTGATATGACCATCCATGACTTTGATATGGCGCGGTTTCTGTTTGGCGAGGTTGAGGAGATTTACGCCAGCGGGGGTGTATTGGTCAATCCTGCCATTGGTGAGGCGGGGGATATTGATACCGCAATGGTGACGCTCAAGTTCGCCAACGGTGCGCTGGGCGTGATCGACAACAGTCGTCAAGCGGTGTATGGGTATGACCAACGGGTCGAAGCGTTCGGCAACGGTGGCAGTGCAGGCAACGTCAACCTCTATCCTGACGCTGTTACCATCAGCAACGCCACACGGGTTGAGCGTGGAAGTTTGCCCCTGAACTTCTTCCTTGAACGCTACATGGATTCCTATCGCAATGAGTTGACCGCGTTTGTGGATGCGGTGCAAAATGGCACGCCCGTGCCAGTCAACGGCAATGATGGGCGCGTGCCCGTAGTGATGGCTATGGCAGCGAAGAAATCACTCGATGAGAACCGCCCCGTCCGCCTAAGCGAAATCAACTAAATCAGATTCACCCCTCCCCATGTGTGGCATGATACATGGGGAGAGCCTATTTAAGCTAACGTTATTGCGAAAACAATTTTCAGGAGAACTACAATGTCGAACACACGAACCATTAACTTTGGGGTGATTGGTGCGGGAGCAATTGGAAGCATCCACGCGCGGAACATCGCCACACGCATTGCTGGGGCAAACTTGGTGGGGGTGATGGATGTCAATCTGGAAGCCGCCCAAAAAGCCGCGTTTGGGGGCGCGTATGCCACCCAAGACCTAGACCGCCTGCTGGGTGATCCAGCTATTGACGCTGTGCTAATCGCCTCGCTCACCGCGCTCCATCGTGAACACATTCAACAGGCAACCCAAGCAGGCAAGGCGATCTTCTGTGAGAAGCCCGTCGCTTTGGATATTCACGAAACGCGCCGTGTGATGCAAGAGGTGGAGGAGGCAAAGCTCCCCTTCCAGATCGGCTTCCAACGTCGCTTTGACCCCGGTTATGCCGAAGTGGCACGCCTCTTGCGCAGTGGTGAGATGGGCAAAGTGGAAATGTTCCGTAGCCAGTCGAGCGATCCCAAACCTGCCCCAGAGCATTACATCGCTTCGTCGGGCGGAATTTACATTGACAGCGTGATTCATGATATCGACGTGGCGCGGTTCATGGTGGGGGAAATCACGCGCGTCACGGCGTTGGGGCGTAACCCAGTTGATGCGGTATACGACAAGTATGGCGACATTAGCATTAGCATCCTCACGCTTGAGTTTGAGAACGGCGCGGTGGGGGTCATCCAGAATTCACGACGCACCCCTCACGGGTATGACTTGCGCTGTGAGGTGCATTGTGAGCGTGGGAAGCTCGTCACCGAAGATGAGCGCGAAACCAAATTATGGCGATATGACGCGCACGGGATTCACGGAGACTACTATTATTACTTCATGCAACGCTTTCA
The DNA here is from genome assembly GCA_903877335.1 of uncultured Chloroflexota bacterium. Taxonomy (GTDB): domain Bacteria; phylum Chloroflexota; class Anaerolineae; order Aggregatilineales; family Phototrophicaceae; genus CAIRDJ01. The sequence goes on from CAIRDJ010000369.1 coordinate 5,323, forward strand.
AGATGCCTATCGGATTGAGGTGCAGGCGTTCGTGGATGGATTGTTAGCAGGAACGCCCCTGCAACCCAACACCCACGATGCGATCGAGTCCTTGCGCGTGGCGGTGGCGGCAACCAAGAGCCTGCGCGAAGCCCGTAGCGTCCTAATCGCGGAAGTGTAACGCTACCCCCATCTCGCGCTTCGCTGGTGGGAGAAGGGGTGAAAACATGCGTCACCGTCTGCGGAAAAGTCCCCTCTCAAACAAGCAACGCGCCGTGGGGGAGGGCAAAAAAATTTGCGACCCGCTTGCGCGGGG
>CAIRDJ010000370.1 GCA_903877335.1 uncultured Chloroflexota bacterium
CGCCCATCTTGCCGAAATCCATCATCATGGGCAAGGTTGCGGTCAAGGTCATGGGGTCGCCAGCGCGGGTGATTTCAACCGTGAGCGTGGGGGTGTCCATGTTGAAGAGTTGAGTATGAAGCGCGTTCAAGTCTAGCTCCGCGATTGCGACACCGTTCACGCTGGTGATGATGTCCCCTGCTTGCAACTCCAACCCTAGATGATTAGCCCATACGCTGACTACCTCTTGCCCAGCGTCGGTTTCGGTGAGGTCTGCGCCAACGAGCATTTCTAGCATGGTTTGATCGGCAGGGATGGACATTCCGAAGATTTCGAGTTCAGGAAAGAGCATCCCATTGCCGAAGTGCCCCTCGAACAGTTCATCCATATCGTCGTCATGACCACCCAACCCACCACGGTTGCCACGTCGTCCGCCCATTGCGGAAACAGGCAAACTCACGAGGGTGGCTTCAACCGTTTGTGTCTCCCCTTGACGGTTGATTTCTAGGGCGACAACATCCCCAGCAGCAAGGGCACGCACCAAGTCGCTCACTTCGGTAGCGGTGGTCACGGCAGTACCGTTCACGCTGGTGATGACATCACCAACCAACACGCCCGCTTGGTCTGCTGGGGAAGCATTCATCACGCTGGAAACAACCACCTGGTTGTTCGATTCGACCAAGCTCACCCCAAGAAACGTCTGTTCGGTGGCGGTATCCTGTGCAAAGAGAGTAGCAACGCTGCCCAAACTTGCCAAAGCAAGCACGATGGTTACGAGAAGCAATTTTTTACGCATGTGATTTTTCTCCATCACTTAGTTTATGCTAACGACACCATGAAAGTGCCATGTCATAACCCTAACATGGGCGAGCATCGCTTAGGTTATCTGCATCTCAAATAACCTTAAATCTGATTTAAGTTTGGCGAGCGGTTGTAACGAGGCGGAATTAGGGGTGGATTTCAAACCGCGCCAAGACGGGGCGGTGGTCACTGCTGAAGTCATCATCAGGCAGGTCTCCGTCGCGCACCACGATTCTGGACGTGCCGTTCCATGTTTGGGCGTCTCCACTCACGAACACAAAATCCACGACGGTGTTAAACACGCAACGGTTGCCGTCCACGGTGCACTGTGTGGGGACTAAGTCTGCGGGCTTGACCCACTTAAAAACGTTGTCCGCTGTCAACAAATCTAGCCCTAGCTCATAGCGACTTTCGTCGGTTTCGTAGTAGTAGTTGTAATCTCCCACTGCAATGATGGGCAGCTTATACTCGGCGGCATCGCGCGCCCATTCGTTCAGCAGTTGAGATTGTTCGTTGCGCTCCCGTCGACTGTCGGGGTCTGTCTTCGATTTGAGGTGATTGACCATGAAGGCAAATTCGCGCCCAGTTACTGTATCCCGCAATATTGCCACCAAGGGAGAGCGCAAGCGTCCAGTAGAATTGATCTCATCCAACTCACCGCTTTCAACCAGCACAAAGCGCTGGTTGTTATACAAAATTGCCAAGCGGTCTTTTTCCCCGCTTGTGCTGACGACACGGCTAAATTTAACGCCCCGTGCAGTTTCTGCCGTGCGCTCATACAGTTCTGCGCTGGCATCGCTACCGACTTCGACCAACCCCCACACGTCCACTGCGTCAAACTTGACGAGTTGTTCCGCAATGGTCTGAGGGTCTGCCCCGCCAGATTCAACATTCCATGTTCCAACCGTGAACGAATTACCTTGTGCCATGAGTTATCTTCCTCGCCACAGCATTTTTGTAGGGTTATCGAAATCGTATGAACTAGGGAGATCGCTCCCGTGGTGGTGATGATGGGTCAAGCTAGGCAACCTCGACTCGAGAGCGTTTTGGGCGCAATGCTTCGCACAACGTTTCCATCACGCCATGTAAGCTACTGCGATGCTCCAGCGTGCTGGGGGGGATGCTCTCTAAACATGACAGCAAACGCTCCCGTCGTTCATCGGTGGTGAGGGCAGCTTGCATGGTGTGTTGATAAATCCGAATGGCGAACAAGTAACGTTGATGCGGTAGAAAAGGGACGGTGGTTTGGCGCTCAACGCGCAAATAGAGCTGTTCAAGCATGGCTTGCGGATCATCAAGGCGATAAAGCGCATTGCTCTTGTCGGCAAAGGTTGGGTCGGTGGCGGGGTTGCGTGCCCAATCCGCAGTAGAAAGCGTCCAGTTGTAACGCACAAAGGGACCCTTCGTGCTGATCGCCTGTACCACATGGTCAGATGCCGCCACCAACCGCTCGCTGTCCGCTATGGGGAGATGAATCGCCATGAAACTTAAGCCGACTTTCTCCAGTGGTATCCAATGACTGGGGAGCGCAACCAACAAACACTCCATATAGTCCGCGCGGTCATCTAAGGCGGGGCGACCAATCACCAAGTCCTCTTGTACGCTCAATGCCAGCATGTCACACAGGCGTTCAAACGGGGGTTGTGCCTGCAAATGGGCGAAGCACGCTTCCGCCAACTCCACAAACGGGGAAGGCGTGGCAAGGCGCACCAAGTCACCATCACGGCGCAGGGTAATCCCCAACAAGTGGGCGGTGAACGCCTCCTCCGTGTAGGTCAGGTAATCGGGTTGATCGGTTGCCATGTACTCCGCCACGCTCCACAAACAGGCGGTCAAGTCGTCTAGGTCATCGGGTAGCCAGCACCGCCCATGTTCGGGGTAGTGCTGTAGGACGCGCAACTTTTCAGCAATCATTTCAGGGTAGGTATCATCGAATATGAATGCCGTCGTCTCTAGCTCCCCAAAGGGGGACGTTCCCATTCTGTAGAGGTCGCTGACAACGCGAAAGGGGGTGCGGATGGGAAACGGATTGCGTGGGGAAGGTAGCATCATCACGATAGAAGACCCTAGCTTGATTGGTTCACATGCCCCCTAAGCATGCCCATGCCAAGCATTCCCGTCAAGGTTAAGTGGGGAGAGAAACGATATTCGCCTGTGAAGTAGACGGGTTTTGCACTATCATGATGCACAGGTTGTTCAAGCAATTGCGAGCGAAACCAACACGCCCAGCGCTATCAAGGCAGTGCGTGTTGCAACCAAAAAAATGTCGCCAAGCTGCTCATGAATGTGCCTGCAAACCAAGAGCATGAACAAGAGCATGAAAAGGATAGGATGATGACCAAACAAGTCATTCAAACAGAACACGCCCCCGCCGCTGTCGGTCCCTACTCACAAGGGATGATCGCCAACGGCTTCATCTTCACCGCCGGACAGATCGCCCTGTTGCCCAGCGGTGGCAATTTATTTGACCAAGATGTCCAAACCCAAGCGCGCCAAGTGCTTGCCAACCTAGAGGCAGTCTTAAGCGCGGGTGGCTCTAGCTTGAAATCCGTCGTGAAGACCACCATCTACCTGCAAAGCATGAACGACTTTGCGGCGGTGAATGCGGTCTATAGCGAAGTCTTCTCCCCGTTGGGAACGCCTTTTCCTGCCCGCTCCACCGTCGAAGTTGCCAAACTCCCATTGGGGGCACAGGTTGAAATTGAAGTGATCGCGTTGCTTGAAGAGGGCACGAACTAGCATGGGTGTCGTCAGTCTCGGGGAATTGTTGATTGATTTTGTCGCATTGGAAAGCGGGGTCTCGGTTGGAGATGCCAGCGGTTTTGAGAAGAAGCCAGGCGGCGCCCCGGCAAATGTCGCCGTAGCGGTTCAACGCTTGGGCGTTCCGTGCTACTTCATGGGACAAGTGGGGGATGATCCGTTTGGGCACTACCTCGCTGGGGTAATCCAAGCTGAGGGGGTGGACGTGACCGCCCTCACCTTCAGCGACGTGGCACGAACGGCGTTGGCGTTTGTTTCGCTGGGCGCAAACGGCGAACGTAGCTTCCAGTTTTATCGTCACCCCAGCGCAGACATGCTCATGACAACAGATGACTTGCGCTTGGAGGTCTTGGATCATGCCCAGATTTTCCACTTTGGGAGCATCACCATGATTACCGACCCAAGCAAAACCGCCACCCTCACAGCAGCACGCACCGCGTTGGAACGGGGCTTGAAAGTCTCGTATGACCCGAACTTGCGCTTGGCACTGTGGGAAGATGCCGATGCGGCGCGGGCGGGGATGATGCTGGGCATGGACTTTGCCCATGTGGTCAAGGTTAGCGATGAAGAGTTGGCATTCCTCACCGAAGGCGACCTTGCCCCGTTGTGGCGCGAACATACCGAAGTCATCTTGGTGACGGCAGGCGAACAGGGCGCAACTGCTCACTTGCGCAATGGGCTTTCGGTTGCCGTGAAGGGCTATAGTGTCCAACCGGTGGATACCACTGGAGCCGGTGATGCGTTTGTAGCGGGCTTCTTGGTGGGCATGCTAGAGCACCCTGATTACCAAAATGCCGACACCCTGCAACAGATGCTGCGCTTTGCCAACGCGGCGGGTGCCATCACCACCACTGGGCGCGGGGCAATCCCCTCGCTCCCCACTCGTGCGCAAGTTTTGGCACTCATGGCGCAATAATCGTCAAGGGGGGGATGTCCCCACGTTGATGCAACTGTCCTATGACTAGGTTTATTGAGGAATAGATATGAAGTTACTGACTTTCATCACGCCAAACGGCAACCAATTAGGAATCGTCACCGAACGCGGAATCATTGATGTGGCGCGCGCCTCGCACCTCATCACCGCCCCCTTACCCCCCTCTGCAGAAGCATTCTATACCGCTGGGCTTTCGTGCTTGCCCGCCCTACAGGAGTTGCTCAACACGGTTGAGGGGCAAGAGGGAGATTGGCTCATAGACGAAGCAACGCTCACGCTTGCCCCTGTTGTCCCCAATCCACAAAAGATCATTTGCGTTGGGCTGAATTACCGTCGCCATGCCGAAGAGAGTGGCATGGCCATTCCGACAAGCCCCGTCTTGTTCTCCAAGTTCAACAACGCGCTTGCCAGTCACCGCCAAGATATTCCCATGCCTGCGCTGGCAGAACGCTGTGACTATGAAGCGGAATTGCTGGCGGTGATTGGGCGCGACATTTCCCACCCCGTCACGGTAGAAGACGCGCTTCAGTATGTGCTGGGCTATAGCACCGCCAACGACTTGAGCGCACGTGACCTCCAGTTGATGAGTAGTCAATGGTTGCTAGGCAAAACGTTAGATGCCTTCTTGCCCATCGGTCCCTATTTGGTGACAAGCGATGACCTGCCTGACCCCCAGAACTTGGTCATCAAGGGCATCTACAATGGCGAGGTACGCCAACATTCCAACACGGCGGACATGATCTTCTCGGTGGCAGAAGTGATTGCCTACATCAGTCGGTTCTTCAGCTTGAAGGCAGGCGACATCATTTCTACCGGCACGCCCGAAGGGGTGATCTTGGGGCAAAAGCCCCCCCAACAATGGATGAAAGCCGGGGATGAGTTCATTGTTGAGATCGAAGGCATTGGTCAATTAGTCAATCGGATGGTGTAGCATGAGTTACTTTGTAACAGGTTCAATGGGTTGTATTGGCGCGTGGGTGATGTCGCACTTGGTCAAGCGTGGCGAAGCGGTCATCAGCTTTGACATCAGCGAGGATCGTAGTCGGTTGAATATGCTGCTCACGCCAGAGGAGCAAACCGCAATCACCTTCATCAAGGGGGATTTGACCAACGCCCCACAGGTGACTGCCACCGTTCTTGAACATGGCGTGCAGCACATCATTCACATGGCAGCGTTGCAAGTGCCGTTTTGTCGCGCTAACCCGGTGTTGGGGGCACAAGTGAACGTGGTGGGGCACCTGAATATCTTGGAGGCGGCACGTAAGGCAACCCTGAAGCATGTGACCTATGCCTCTTCCATTGCGGTGTATGGCGCGGCGGATCAATACCCCATTGAACCCGTCCCACATGATGCACCCCAAAACCCCTCCACCTTGTACGGCGGATACAAAGCCTGTAACGAACAGAACGCGCGTGTCTACTATAAAGACTATGGCATCAGCAGTACCGCTTTGCGCCCCTATACCGTTTATGGGATTGCGCGCGATCAAGGCATGACCAGCGATCCCACCAAAGCGATGTTGGCGGCGGCGCGTGGTGAGAACTATCGCATTGCTTATGGTGGCGTGGGGCAAATGCAACTCGCAAGCGATGTGGCGTTGCAGTTCATCGCCTGTGCTGACCAAGCCAGCGAGGGCGCACACGTCTTCAACATGGGCGGGGAAATGGTCAGCATGCAGCAGGTGGTTGATCTGATTCAAGCGGTGGTGCCGAACGTGCAAATCACGTTTGAACCCACACAACTGCCTTTCCCGCGTGGGTTTGATGATAGCGCGTTGCGTCAACACGCCCCCACCGTGTATGAGACTCCTGTCGCACAGGGGATTGCCCACACCGTTGAGCAGTTCCGCGACTTGATCGCACGCGGTCTGGTGTAATGACCGATCATCCTCTCATGCCCCGCCCCGAGCGTGACGGGCGGGTTAGACACAGTAGGGCAAACGCTGACCTACCGTCACAGGGATTGGGTTGCGTTATCCGCGCAATCATGAAATGATGAGACCGTCCTAGTAGCAATTATGCTGATATTCTTTCTGTTTCAGTCAGTAGATGAGTGAATCCCACACCATGAATCTTCCACAACTCAAGTTTCTTGTCCCGTTGTTACTCTTGCCTTTGGCGTTTGGCTCGGTTGCGTGGGCACAAAATACTAGCCCGATCTTTGAATATGATCCCACCACCTGCCAAAACGATATTCACGGCGACCCATTGAGCGCACGGTGCGAGCTGATGATCTCTGCTTATCCGCGCCCTGCCAACGTTGAACCCGTC
>CAIRDJ010000371.1 GCA_903877335.1 uncultured Chloroflexota bacterium
GCTTGTTGAGCGATGTCACCTATAAGCTACAACCGCTTACTGGACAGGTTGTGTTGATCTTCTCGACCGTTGGTAGCATTGTAGTTCGATTAAGTGTGATCTGGCTTAGCCCGATCGTTATTGCGTATGCCTACTATTTCGTGGATATGTACTTTGAGGCAGAGGAAGGGCAACCTGTTATTTTGTACTATGCAATCGGTCACATATGGCCCCATGTGGTTGATGCGGTGCTGACTCGAAATTGGTATTGGATCAGCGTGATTTTGCTATCTTTGCTTGTCGTTTTTTCAACCACCCGTCGCTTTGTTACAAATGCGTACCGCCTTGATGATTAGTTTGGTGTAGTTGTGCCGTGGAAAAAATTGTGGAATTACATAACTTTCAGCATTTAGTGGGTTTGTTGAATTGGCGCGGTCAAGTGAATAATGACCAACCCGCTGTGACCTATCTAATAGATGGAGAGGACGAGGCGGTAGAGTTCACCTACAACCAATTAGACTGCCACGCACGTGCCATTGGCACCTGGTTACAATCGATGGGTGCGCAGGGTGAACGTGTTCTATTGATGTACCAACCCGGCTTGGAGTATATCGCCTCGTTTTTTGGGTGTTTATATGGTGGAGCAATTGCTGTTCCTGCTTATCCTCCCCGTCGTATTGACCATGCGAATGATCGTCTGAGAGGGTTGATCGAAGACTGCACTCCGAAATTCGTTTTTGCAGGAGATGAAATCCTCGAGAAATTCTCGACGCGGTTAGAGGAATTTCCCGAATTGCAGTCCCTTCATTGGATGACCACAACCGATATTCCCCTTGATGATGCTGACCGCTGGACCATGCCCAACATTGATGCTGAGTCCATCGCCTTTCTGCAATATACATCCGGCTCTACCTCCACGCCTAAGGGGGTCATTGTCAAGCATGGCAACATCATGGACAACCAACGAACCATTAAGGAAGGTTATGCACATGACAAACCTACCTTTGTAACTTGGTTGCCCATGTACCATGATATGGGCTTGATTGGTAACATTATGCAACCGCTCTACTGCGGTTCACGCACGATCGCCATGTCTCCCACTTCGTTCTTGCAACATCCTTATCGATGGTTGCGTGCCATCACAAAGTATCAAGGACAAACCAGCGGTGCCCCCAATTTTGCCTATGACTTGTGCTCTGACAAGATCACAGCAGAGGAAAAGGCGACTCTCGATTTGAGTTCATGGACGATCGCTTACAACGGTGCTGAACCTATTCGGAGCAGTACCCTTGTGCGCTTTGCCGAATCCTTTGCAGAGTGCGGTTTCAATGCCAACGCGCTGTTTCCTTGCTATGGCTTGGCAGAGGCAACCTTATTTGTAAGCGGCGGACCCAAACTGACAGGGGCTAAAATTGCCTCATTTGATGCGGACTTATTGAAACAGAATCAAGTTCATCCTATCTCTGATGCACGCACAAACCAACATGTTTTAGTGGGCAGTGGGGTGGTTTGGGGGCAGACCGTTCGCATCGTGAATCCCGATACCCAGTATGAATGCACCCCTAATGAAGTTGGTGAAATCTGGATCAAGGGTGGCAATGTTGCTGGTGGATACTGGAATCGTCCACAACAAACCCAAGAGACATTTGGGGCTTATATCGCCTCCAGCAATGAGGGACCTTTCTTGCGCACCGGTGATTTAGGGTTTCTATCAGAAGGTGCCCTGTTTGTCACGGGACGCATTAAAGACATGATTATCATACGTGGTCGCAATTACTATCCACAGGACATTGAGCAAACGGTTGAGCGTAGTCATCCTGCATTACGTCCCGGATGTGGGGCAGTGTTTTCCGTTGAGCATGATGGGGACGAAAAATTAGTTGTTGCGCAAGAACTCAACCGTCAAAACCGCACCAATTATGACGCAGAAGCTATCTTCGATGCCATTAGACAGGCAGTGATTGAGGAACACCAAGTAGCGGTTTTTCAGATTGCACTGATTGATACACTCGGCATCTTAAAAACCTCTAGCGGTAAGATACAGCGTCGTGGGAATAAAAACGCACTATTGTCTGGTTCATTGCCTGTCCTGGCGACGTGGGTACAACCAATCCAAGAAGCGACAGAGGACTCCCATTTTGTTGGGCAAGTGCAAGTCTTGGAGAATCCCCTGTATCCTACTAGACCTCTGGATGCAATAGACCCTATTTTACAGTGGTTAAGAGGTTA
>CAIRDJ010000372.1 GCA_903877335.1 uncultured Chloroflexota bacterium
AAGCACGCACCCATGCGTATTTGCGTTTGGATCGCGCTAACACGTATTGGTCAAATACTGCCAAGTGGGAAGTAGAGCTGGCGCTCAACCTGCCGTGGCAACCCATTATCAGCACCAACCTGGGCAATCTTGCGCTGAATCTGCACGGGTTAATTGTAGACGGGGGCGTGGTGGCAACTGGAATGGGGGACATTGAACTGGTTTGCCCGCGTGAGACGCTCCACCCGTTAACCATCATGTCGCAAATGGGCACCATACAGGTGGTGTGTCCAACGGGCTACAATGTTGAGGTGAGCATTGAGGGGACTATTTTCTCGCGCGTGCGGGCGGATCAACACGGTTTTGAACAGATTCATGCCCTAAAATACAGAAGCCTTCACCCCACCGCCGCTGCACCTGTGGTGCAATTGATCGTCAAGACCACCTTTGGCGATGTCTATCTTGCGCGGGCTAGTTGATTAAGCACGATGGCGCACGCTCCTAACCTCATTATCCGCGATGGCACTCCTGCTGACCTAGATGCCTGCGCGACATTGGATCACAGACTTGAGACCGAATGGGTTTGGCAACTTTCCTTGCGAAACGATGCCCAAGACTGGGCGGTCACACTGCGCCAAGAACGCCTTCCACGCCCCATAGAAATTGCGCATTCCATTACTTCACAACAACTGACCCATGCTTTACGCTGGAATCAGTGTTGGTTGGTGGCGGAACTCGCTCCAGAACAAGTCATCGTGGGATATTTGGTGATGATACAGGATCCGCTCCATCCCGTCGGAAAAGTTCGCTACCTATGCATTGAACCGTCTTTAAGGCGTTTAGGAATAGCGGTGCGCTTGTTGAGGGTAAGCAAACAGTGGGCACGGAACCACCAGCTTAGCCTTCTTCATGCAGAAATTCCTTTGAAGAATGTGCCAGCAAGTCGCTTGTTTCAGAAAGTGGGCTTCCACTTTTGTGGTTTTAACGAACAAAACTCCCCAGAGAGCGACATCGTCCTGTATTATCAAAACTCTCTTGTTTAGTTGTAACCTGGAATTTAACAATGAATGACATTTTATTTGCGCTCGTCTCGCTTATTAATCAAATCCTGACCGCCGCAATCGTCATCGTTTCATTTTCGTTCCTACTCTACAACCTAACTCATGGGCAAAATAATCGCATAACGCGCACCTCCAGCATCGTGCTGGCATGCGTCACCCTTGCGTATACGGCAGACGTTTTGATCGCCCTTGAGCCGGATTTGAGGGTGTACGAAAGTACGTTGCGCTTCCAGTGGTTGGGCATCGCCATTCTGCCGGCTGCTTTGATGCACCTTGCCGATGCGCTACTCGATACAACAGGCTTGCCCTCTCGCGGGCGGCGCAGAACGGGTATCATTTTCTTATATGGCGTGGGCGTGACCTTTGTTGGGCTTGCCACCTTCACCGACACACTCGTTCGCTTCGTGCGTAACTTCAATACGGTGAGCATGCTAGCGAGTTACGCCTTCGGTGTGTACCTTGTTTATAGCCTGTCCACAACAGCACTGGCGTACTTCACCGTACAACGCGCCAAGCGTCGTTGCCTCACCCGTGATACCCGCCGTCGGATGGCATACCTGCAGTATGCTATGCTCACGCCCATGCTGAGCGTCTTTCCATTTTCAATCCTGATTAACCTGTGGCTTCCTGGCACAGAGCAAACCTTGCCGACTATTTTGCTGGTCAACTTGACCAACATCGTGGTAGTCATGATGTTAATTTTTCTTTCCTTTCCGCTGTCTTTCTTCGGTTCAGACACGTCCGAAAAGGTCATCAAGGCTAATTTACTCCAATTCTTCCTACATGGTCCAGGCACAGGGTCCATCGCGCTTACTGCCATTTTAATCTTTAATCCTGCCATCAAGGTGCTGGGGTTAAGAGGCAATGAATTCATGCCGTTTGCTGTGGTGACGATGATCTTGATGTGGCAGTGGGGCGTTTCCATTGTTCTACCCTACCTCAATCAGTGGTTAGTATATGGTCGCAAACAGGATGAAGCTCACAATCAATTGTACTCCCTAGCGAGTCGATTGTTGCCACGCCAAGAACTTCTCAACCAGCTCACGATTTTATTGCAGTCTACTTGTGACTATACGCGCGTGAACACCGCCTTCATTGCCCAAAATCCCCAGCATCCGCAACTTGTTGGCACAGTGGGCACCAGCAAGCCCAAACTCGAGTCCCTGCCAGAGGCGTTTGACTTACTCCAACATGACAATGAAGAAAACGCTGTGGTACGCTGGCAATCCTTTTGGATTTTGCCCCTACACAAGCGACACAACGGCGGTCAAGACATAGGGGAAATCATGGGCATATTGGGCATTCAGGCACGCGCCCAAACAGTTGATCTAACACTAGATGAGCAAAGCGTGCTGCTACGTTTGAAGAAGCGCGCAGAGCATACCCTTGATGACTTGAATCTACAATCAGAATTGGTGGTCGCGCTGGAAGGCATCCTACCCCAACTTGGCAACCG
>CAIRDJ010000373.1 GCA_903877335.1 uncultured Chloroflexota bacterium
CGTGTTACGCTCTTGAGCACAGCAGTAGAAACTGATTAAGATGACCATTCATCATTTGAACTCAATTCAAGGCGTATAACCCACTTCCCGACTGTGTAGATTCAAAAGGCGCGGACGTTGGTTTGCGCCTTTTTTTGTTGCTTATATCTGAAGTACACACACAAGGAGTGCCTTAATCATGGTGAATATAAAGCCTAGCCTACCCAAAGGGATGCGCGATTTCTTGCCATCGGACATGCTCAAGCGCGAGTATGTTTTCGGCATAGTACGTAGCATCTTTGAGCGGTACGGCTTTGAACCGCTACAAACCCCCACCCTCGAACGCCGAGAAACCCTATTCGGCAAATATGGCGAAGACGCAGAAAACCTGATTTACAGTGCCAGTCACCAGCGGAGCAACGAAGAAGTTGCCATGCGCTACGACCTCACCGTACCGCTGGCGCGGGTGGTGGCACAATATGAAAATGAACTCACCTTCCCTTTCAAGCGGTATCACATCGCCCCCGTGTGGCGTGGCGAACGCCCCCAGCGTGGGCGTTACCGTGAATTTTACCAATGCGACGTAGACATCGTGGGGGTCAGTGGCATGACCGCTGATGCGGAAATCCTGTCTATCTTGGTGACGGCATTCAAAACATTGGGCTTCCCGCGCTTCATGGTGAAGATCAACAACCGTAAACTCTTGACCGCGATGGGGGTTTATAGTGGCGTGCCCAATGAGCAATTGATTGATCTGTATCGCAGTGTAGACAAGTTTGATAAGATCGGCGCAGAAGGTGTAGAGAAAGAATTACTTGAACGCGGGATCGCTAAAGATGCTGTCAACCGTATGATCGCGCTTATCACCTCTCGTAAGCCTGGCGTAGAAAACATTGACTATGTGGCATCCGTTTTAGGGGATGCCAGTGGGGCACAAGCAGGCGTGCAGGAATTGCGTGAATTAAGCAAGGCGATGCAAGACTTGGGGATTGATGACAATCACTATGAATTTGATTTCACCATGGTACGCGGTTTAGGCTATTACACAGGTCCAATCTTTGAAACCGTTATCACCGAGCCAAACATCGGAAGCATCAGTGGCGGTGGGCGTTACGATGATTTAATTGGCATGTTCCGCCGAGAAAGCCTCCCTACAACGGGATCATCATTAGGGATTGAGCGTATCATTGACCTGATGAGCGAGTTTGATCTGTACCCTGCCGCCCTCGGGGGAACGGTGGTACAAGTCTTGGTGAGTGTATTCGATAGTGAAAGTCGCGCTTTCTCTACACAGGTGGCTACCACCTTGAGAAACAACGGTGTTCGCACGGAGCTTTCACTTGAAGACCGCAAGCTAGACAAACAAATTAAGTATGCGGATAAAAAAGGAATACCCCTCATCATCATTGCCGGTCCAGATGAAATCGCCAGTCAGCAGGTCAAACTGCGCCGCTTGACGGATGGTTTAGAGCGCGTGGTGGGCTTTGACCAAGTGGTGGATGCCGTGCGCGACCTATTGAGTTGACAACAAAGTCTGCTTGTGTGAACAGTATATAACAACTTCTTATCTCAAGTTTAACGTCATGATAAGAAGAAGTTAATAACTTGTAATTATTCTGTTGGTATCCGAGCAGTTCCACCTAAATCCGATGCGGGGTACGCCTTGTTTCCCCTCCCATCCCTTTATGAGCACCATTTGGTGCTCGTTGTTTTTTCGGTTATGATACGCTTTCAACATAGATGACACTTAAAAGGATTCCTTCTTCATGACGTTTGCAGCTTTGGATGCTAAAACCTATCGGCGTAGAGCCAATGCCTGGGCAATGTATGACTGGGCGAACTCTGCCTTCTTCACCACCATACTTGCCGCAGTTTTGCCCACATACTACAGTGCAGTAGCAGGCTCTACCCTTGCTAGCAGTGCGATCGCTACGCGCAACTGGTCCTTAAGTTTGAGCCTCGCTCTCTTCATTTCCGCCCTCATCTCCCCTGTATTGGGAACACTTTCGGACATTGCGCGCAACAAGAAAGTTTTGCTCGCCTTTTTTACGGGGATTGGGGTCATCGGCACCGGACTCATGGTGCTGATCGGCACGGGAGACTGGGTGTTGGCTTCGGTTTTGATTGTGATTGCACGTTTTGGGGCGGCAGCTTCCAACGTATTTTATGACGCGCTCTTGCCCCATGTTGCCAAGCCCGAAGATCAAGACGAAGTATCCAATCAAGGTTATGCGTTGGGATACCTGGGCGGAGGCTTGTTGTTGGCAATCAACGTCGTCATGATTAATGTCATCCCTGATGATGTTTTCGGGTTTCCTTTTGACTTTGCCGGCATTCGTCTTTCGTTTGCCAGTGTAGCAGTGTGGTGGACGGTCTTTTCCATCCCGCTATTGCGCCAAGTACCTGAACCCCAAACCGCCAATGAAGTTGGTTCTAGCAATGTGATTGCAGGGAGCTTCAAGCAACTCGGTAGCACCTTACGAGAGATTCGCAACTACAGTGAATTGTTCAAGTTCCTGATCGCCTTTTTAATCTACAACGACGGCATCGGCACGATCATCGGTGTTGCAGCCATTTATGGCGCAGAGTTGGGTTTTGCAACAACAGAGTTGATCTTGGCTTTGTTGCTGGTGCAGTTCGTTGGGATTCCATTCAGCTTAATTTTCGGACGGTTGCCCGAACCAAAGGCACCGCTTCGCAAACACTACCTCGCTTACATCTTGTTCAATGTGGTGGGGTTACTGTTGGTCGCGGGGATCGGCAGATTCACATTGCCGATGGATGTGACCGGTGCGTCTCCAGGGAAATACGTCACACAGGGTGAATATGTGGGGGAAGGCGTGTACAACTTATCCCAACAAGAAACCGAGGCAGAAAACTGGGTTGTTGAAAACGTGGATGCTGCCCTACTGGATACAGAAACCGACATTCCCTATCTTTCTACCACCCTCCCCAACAGCACATACAGTTTCCTGTACTACGGTCAAGATATGGTATTGATGTACGCTACCAGTCCAACTGGGGGCATGATGGAAGTCAAAGTCGATGGAAAGATAGTAAAATTCGATGATAAAGATGGAGATGATAAAGATGGAGATGATAAAGATGGAATTGATACTTACTCCGAGACCAACCGCTACGACGTAACCGAAACCATCGAAGTGGAAAGCGTGGGCACCCATGAACTCACGCTCACGCTAGTCACTGACAGCGAGGAAAGCCTTGCTATACGTGATGTCACCGTTTTGCCTGCAAAGCGCACCAGCAATTTAGGGTACATACTGGGGCTGATCGGCGCGGTGCAGGTGGGCGCGTTATTGTTCACCGTGTTGGGCGGGGCACACCTTGTCAGTGGATTGGCAGAAACGCTCACCACCAAGCGGAGCATCTTGCTATCCTTGTTCGTCTACTCAATCATTGCGATTTGGGGTTACTTCGTGGATTCAAGCCTAGACTTCTGGCTACTGGCTTGGATGGTTGGGATCGTGCAGGGGGGAAGCCAAGCCCTCAGTCGCAGCTTATACGCCGCGCTGTCCCCAGCTTCTAAGAGTGGGGAGTTCTTTGGATTCTTCAGCACCATGTCGAAGTTCTCCTCCATCACCGGCCCCTTAATCTTCGCTGCAGTGATTAGCATCTTTGGCAATAGTCGTCCGGCGGTATTGAGCCTGATCGCCCTATTCATCGTGGGTGGGGTGCTGTTGGCACAGGTTGATGTTCAAGCAGGCAAACGTCACGCGGACGAGGATAACTCCTCCACACCCGCATAACCTCTTTGTATAAAGGGCGCACTCTCGCTCGTTTGGGTGCGCCTCCTAGTGAGTTTGTTCCACGCCTCGCGCAAGAATCTGCTCAATATACCCGTCCGACTCCGCTTCTAACCCTAATATCTTTTGGTCAGAAGGTGAAACCAACGCAACAAGTTTGCGATAGCTGTTGCGGTGTGCCCAATCACGAATTGCCGTTACCAACTGTGAGGTGGGCAAAACCGGTGTCCAGCATGTGACATCTGCCGAGCGCGGGTTATATAGGTGTTGATGGATGGCAACATAGGCATCGTGTCCGCCCACGCTTAGGCGTATACGGTGGAGGGTTTGCGCCTGATATTGTGGCATCGCCTCCCACAGGTGAGGCATGATCGCTTGCCAACGCGCTGTAACACTGGCAACCCGCCCGATGCGCAAATGCCAATTGGATAAGTTGATGGCGTCATCGGGATGGTAGTCTGTCGCCTTGTAGAAAACTTGCCCCGTCTTGGCGGACAAAATCATTCGACGAACCGTATCAACCTCTGAAAAACCCAGTTGCTCAAATAAGGTGGCAACCTCACGGTTGTGAATGGGATTGTTCAAAGTGAGACGCTCACATTTTTTCTTGAGCGCATAACCGTTCAAGTGAGCAACTAACGCACTTAACACGTCGAACCGCAGGGGGGTGGCTTCTGGCAGATAAAGTTTAGCAATGTGTAAATTTCTACCGAATGGAGCAGGCTCATCCCCCAAGAACGTTTCGGCATAACCAACGATCTTCTCGTGATGCGTCATCACTAATGGGAGACCATGCCCCAAAAGCAAGCGTCCCAATTGCAATGAACCTGTCTCTATGCTCATCCACGGTCCCCCGTGTAGCCACCGCTCATACACCGTCAAGTCTTCGTAGGGCAAGTTTAATACCGAGCCATCCTCACTCACTCGTTGCCAAACCATGACCTGTTGGCGCGCCAAACGCACGATGTAATACACATCATCCAATGTTGCGAAACGAACTAGCACCGAAGTCATTGCTCAATTTCCTGTCAACCCATGCACGTCCTTTCATTTTACCACTCCTCATGCCGAATGATTTGCATGTAGGATGGGGATATTCAAACGAAAATGACGTGTTTTAAGGATCATCCTCATGCTACTCGCAATTGATATTGGAAATACGAACATCTACTTGGGATTATGGGACGGCAAAACTTGGCAAATTACCTGGCGTGCCCGCAGTGTGGTGGACAAGATGCCCGATGAATATGCCGTACTGGTACGAAATTTTTTGAGCACCGCCGAGCTAGGGTATCGCGCGGTGAGTGCCGTGATTATCAGCAGCGTCGTGCCCACCTTAACCGTCAGCTTCACCGAGATGACGCGCAACTATATGAAAGTGGAGCCACTCGTTATCACTCATAAAACTAAAATGGGGATTGGCATTGCCATTGACCAACCCGAGCAGGCAGGGGCAGATCGTTTAGTGAACGCGGCAGCAGCGGCGGCACTGTATGGTGGGGCGGCAATTGTGGTGGATTTTGGAACAGCAACCACCTTTGACGTCCTATCTGCAGAACATGACTATTGTGGCGGGGCAATTACCACCGGCATCGGCTTAGCCGCGGATGCGTTGGTGAACCGCGCTGCACAACTCCACAAGGTTAATCTCGTGCCGCCTCCCTCCCCCATCGGGCGCAATACAATTCATGCCATGCAATCAGGCTTGTATTGGGGATATGTTGCGCTCATCGAGGGGTTGACCACACGCATCCGCAATGACATGCCCCATCCCGAAACAGTCAAGGTCATCGCCACAGGAGGCTTGGCACCCATCTTCAACAATAGCACCGACATCTTCACGCTGGTTGCCCCCAATCTCACCCTCGATGGGTTGCGCGTGATCTACGATATGAACCAATAACGCGGTCCCACTCCCCAACATACCACTTGGGGAGTCACCCACGCCGAAGTGGCCTACAGCGCACCACTATAAACAAGTCTAACGAATGTGGCGAAGCGGGGTATGAAGTTGCGTGTTGATGACATCTAAACGCCAATTAGCCCACAACCTGATGGAGGTAGTGTGATGAGCGAATTTGAACGCCGTCAGTTTCAAGCACAAAAAGATCAGTTTTTCCGTGAACATCCCCAATCTCCCCTTAGTCCTCGCCAAAAAGATCGCTTCACAGGGCTGAATTATTATCCTTATGACCCTAGCCTAGCGTTTGAGTTATCTCTGATGCCGTATGAAAATCCCACCGAAATCTTGATGCAAACCAACAGCAATGTGCTGAAGCCATTTGTTCGACTGGGAAAGATTGAATTTGTTATTGAGGGGATGACCGCTCAATTAACCGTTTACCAAGCGGATTATGGGTTGTTCTTGCCGTTTGTGGATGCCAACGCCGGACGAGAGACCTATGCCAGTGGGCGGTATTTAGAGCCGGAAGAGGGCGTCGCCAATCGCCTTTGGGTGGATTTTAACTTCGCCTATAACCCCTTCTGCGCCTACAGCGAGCATTACGTCTGCCCGATCACCCCACCAGAAAACCGCCTAAGTCTCGCCATTCGCGCAGGGGAAAAGATTCCCACTGGCGCATGGGTCAGCGCAGGTTAACCCATGTAGGGTTGAAGTTTGCGCCCAAGATGCACAGCTTGCAGGGTGCGCTCATACAAGTTTAGATAGTCATTTGCCACTTGTTCCCATGTCAGGCTCTCGGCTATCTGTCGGCTACGTTCCCCCATTTGCTTACGGAGCGCGTAATCGTTCCAAATTTCTAGGATGCCTTTGGCGATGGCATCGGGAGATTGCTTGGGTACAAGTAGCCCATTCCCCCGAAGCATCTCCACCGTCCCGCCTGTGTAGGTGGTGATGATGGGCAATCCGCTTGCCATTGCCTCTAAGAGCGCGTTAGACATGCCTTCATTGAAAGAAGGTAGAACGAAAACATCCGCTTCGTTGTAGATGGCAGGCACATCAAAATGTAGCACCAT
The DNA here is from genome assembly GCA_903877335.1 of uncultured Chloroflexota bacterium. Taxonomy (GTDB): domain Bacteria; phylum Chloroflexota; class Anaerolineae; order Aggregatilineales; family Phototrophicaceae; genus CAIRDJ01. The sequence goes on from CAIRDJ010000373.1 coordinate 6,720, forward strand.
CCCTCTAAATTCGATATAGTCGCCTAGCCCTTCTGCCTCTACCATCTGGCGATATTCCTTTTCCTTGTCACCCCGCCCCACCAAAATGATTTTGAAGTTTTGTCGAACTTGGCGGATGTAGTGCGCAGACTGGATGAGGTCGGTGATGCCTTTGCGTTCCACCAGTCGGGCAACACACAAGATGTTGAAGGTCTCGCTGGAGGCTTTATCTCGCAGCGATGTACTATGAAACCGTGCCAAATCAACCCCATTCGGGATCACCTCGATATGATCTTTGGGGCGGAACTCACGGGCGAGATTGCGTAGTTCATAGCTATTGGCGGTGATTGAACTTGCCTGCCCCCAAATTTGATGGAGGGCGGGTTTCAAGAACGGATAGAGCCACACGTAACGCACATCATAACCCGGCACATCGCTTCCGCGTAAGCCCACCACATACGGCAATTCACGCTTCCACTTGAGCAACAGTGCCAATGCACCGGACGGCAACCCACTCCAAGCGTGGCACAAATCGTATTTCGGTTCATTCCCACGATATAATGTGCGGATGAAGAAAAAGGCGTTATAAATATAGGTGAGTAGCTCGCGCTCGCTTTGGTAGTGTGGATTTTGATTGTTGATAGGGATGCGAAACACCCGCGCTGTCGGGCTAAGTGGCTCTACTTCGGGCGCGTGCCCCTGTGGGAGCGAAGTCACCAAATCAACTTGAATACCTTGACTCGCCATCTGGCGGATCACATTGTAGTTCGCCGTGGCAGTTCCCCCGCCAATCGGGGGATATTCATTATTGAGCATGAGCAGGCGCATTTTTAGACAGACCAACTTCTAACCCTATCAGAACGAAGTTGTATTGTAGCATAGTGAATGAGTTTTTTAGCCAGAAAAATAGGGGTAAGGTGGGCATGGAAGCAATGATGAAACGGGTTGTGATTTTAGGGGCGTGTATCCTCAGCATGGTGGGATGTGTCCCCTTGCCACTCCCACCCCAACCCCCAACAAGCGAAGCTCTCACACCTGTTCCCGTTGTTACCGAAACCCCCACCGCCGTTCCCTCCGTTGTTCCAACAACAATGAATCAACCTTCCCTAACGATTTGGTGGCCCGATGTCCTCATGCCCACACAGGACGATCAACCCCTGCCCCTGTATGAACACCTCGTAGCGTTTGCCCAAACTGAAAATGGCGTGAGCGTGAAGGTGCGCATCAAGCGTGTATCCGATGTGGGGGGAATCATGTCTACGCTCCGAACCGCGCGCGAGGTCGCCCCTAGTGCCCTTCCCGATATGACATTGTTGCGCCGTCAAGATTTGCTGGACGCGGTACAACGCGGTTTGGTTCAACCACTCGATGGTCTTGTCCCCACCTCGATGATTGATGATCTATACGAAGGGGTGTTACAACTGGGTCTGGTGCAACCCCTGCCGAATGAAGCGAGTCGCTTGTATGGTTTCCCATATTCGTTGAACTTCAACCATCTGGTGTATGAAAGCGCATATCCTCTTGAATCATCCAGTTATGACGCCTTTTTTGATAACGAGATTCCACTTTTGCTGTCAACTCAAGAGGTAACGGCGGGCATTAATCCTGTTTTCTTGACACAATATCTGCAGGCAGGTGGGCGCGTTAACGCGGATGGAACCTTGCACATTGACGAGAATGCCCTCAGTGAAACGCTTCGCTTCTATGAGGAAGCTACCAAGTTGGGGTTAATTCACCCTCTAGCTTTGCAGGTGGCAAGCTCGGTTGATCTGGCGGTGAACATCGAGCAGAGAGGGTTTGGCGCAGCAGTGGTGGATTCCAGCTTGTATCTTTCACTAGAAAAACGCGGCTTAAAAATTGCTTCCCTCCCAACTCACAATGGCTCAATCGCCACTTTTTTGGATGGTTGGATGTGGGTGGTCATCACCCAAGATTCCAGTCAACAACAGGTTGCCATCGACTTACTGGCATGGATGGTGAATTTCGAGCAACAATCGGAATTGCTACGGTTGTTGAACGTCGTGCCTGCCCAGCGAGCCACCTCTCGCAATACTTATGGAGAGGACTATGATGCCTTCGTGGCGCGTTTACTTCCAGAAGCGCAGATACCAATGTCAATTGGGAATGGCACAGGGCGAGCACGGGCGTTGCAATCGGCATTTATGGCGGTGGTCAGCGGGGAGCAATCCTCGCAAGTGGCGGTGCAAAGCGTGTTGAGCCAGTTCCCGAATTAAAAATTGCGTGTGAATTCCGCTTGACAGTGTGCATGCGTTACGGTACTATCTCCCGAGTGCCTTCCACTGTAGCTCAGCGGCAGAGCAATCGGCTGTTAACCGATGGGTCACTGGTTCGAATCCAGTCAGTGGAGCTTAAAACCAAACGCCATTCACGTTGTGGGTGGCGTTTTTTCTTGCACTTCTACCCCTACGCCCTTGCCGTGCCCCACGCTGGGAGGATGAACGGGGGACACAAATTACAGGGTGGGGGGACGTTTACCAGCGGAGAGAGAGGGATTCGAACCCTCGGTGAGGCAAGACCCCACACTCGTTTTCGAGACGAGCCCGATCAACCGCTCTGGCATCTCTCCAATTGAAGTACGTAGTTTAGCGCATGTTCGGGTAAAAATACAGGCTACTTTTGTCCGTCAGCGCGCAATTCATGAAAGAAACTACGAATTTGCTGGCTCGCCTCTTCCGCGAGGATTCCTGCCGTCACCTCGACCTGATGGTTCAAACGCGGATGGCGTACAACATCCATGATGCTTCCGGCGCAACCCGCCTTCGGATCGGTGGTGGCGTATACCAAGCGCGGTAAACGCGCCAGCACCATCGCCCCGCCACACATCGCACACGGTTCTAAGGTGCAATAGAGCGTTACGCCCTCCAAACGCCAATGCCCAAGATGC
>CAIRDJ010000374.1 GCA_903877335.1 uncultured Chloroflexota bacterium
TAACCGCCTTCCTCAAAAGTCGGAACGGTTTCAGCAATGCCGAGCGCGTCCCAAATTTCAAAGGGTCCAAATTGATGGGCAAACCCCCACTTTTGGGCGTTGTCAACGTTCACCAATGAGTCTGTAATTTCTGGCACACGCTTGGAGGCATACGACAAATAGAAAGCGTGGTGATGCCACAAGAACCGCCCTGCAACATCCTGCTCATTCATCAAACGCTTGATGCGTTCGGTGACATCTGTCACTTTGCGGTGTTTGCCCACGCTGTCAAAGCGCACTTTGGCAGGTTGGTTATATTCGAGGGTGTTCAGATTTAACGACCAAAATTCCCGACCGTTGGGCGTGTCCACGCGCTTATAAAAACCCTGTCCGCTCTTGTTCCCAAGCCACTTCTCCTGCATGAGTTTGGTGTACAAAGCCACCACTTTCTCATTGGATAGCAGGTAACGGCTATCATCATTGGGGATGGATTCGCTTAGGTTAGAGGTGACGTACCACGCCACATCATTCCCTACCAGATCGCTCAAGCGGAAAGTACCCGTCTTGGGGCGACCAATCAATTGCCCGGTGAGAGCATCCATCTCGTCTACCGACAGCCCATGCTCTAAGGCGTAGCCCATCGTTTGGCTACTCAACATCGCCATAAAGCGATTGCCAATGAAGTTTGGCTCATCCTTGGCAATCACCACACCCTTGCCCAAGCGCGTGGTCAAGAAAGCGTGCATGAAATCAACTAAGGCAGGGTCTGCATTTGGATGGGGAATCAATTCCAACAAAGGCAAATAGCGTGGCGGGTTAAAGAAATGCGTACCCATGAAACGACAGCTAAATGCTTCCCCTAGCCCTTCGGCAATTTGCCAGATCGGCAAGCCGGAGGTGTTGGTGGTGATGATGCAATCAGGGCGCACAATCGGCAAGATGCGGCGCATCAGTGCTTGTTTGAGATCTAGCTTTTCAATAATAACCTCAATGACCCAATCGACCTCAGCTAAGCGCACGAGATCGTCTTCGGTATTCCCAACCGAGATCAACCTAAGGTCACCGGGGTCATACAATTCAGGGGGATTAGACTTCTCTAGGCGTTCTAACGCACGCCACACGGGAGCATTGCGCACTTGAAAAGCATCCGTCGGGCTTGTGCCGTTGGCGGGAATGTCCATCAACAGGACGGGAATCCCCACTCCTGCCACCAACGCAGCAATCCCACTGCCCATGGTGCCAGCACCCAAGACTGCCACTTTACGAATTGAGTATGGCATACCTTATCCCCTCATCACTGATTTATTGTGCAAGTTGCTGGATTGTTTCAAGAGGCAAAGCCCCCTCAACATTTTCGGGTGCTGGAATGACCACAGTTTGCTCCGGTTGAGCAAGTTGTTCAGGAACGACCTTTTTGAATTGTTTAATCCACGTGTGCTTCATCACAGGGAAAGTCGAGTTCAACACTCCTGCGGTGAATGAGCTGGTGAAGAAGATATTCTGAATAGAAACTGCGAGAGCTGGCGACACAAACAAGCCCCCCGCACTGATGATGGAGGGGACAACCGAGAGCAAGACGTTATTCCGCATACGCTTCTTGAACTCTTTTGCCAGGTCCAACATGCTCAAGATGTGCTTCAAGTTTTGATCCAACAGCACCACTTGGGCACTATCCGTAGCCAAAGCTGTCGCTCCCTGCATGGAAAACGAGACATGTGCGGTCTTAAGCGCGATGGCATCGTTGATTCCGTCCCCAACGAACGCCACTACTTTGCCTTGAGCCTGTAGTTTTTCAACCTCGTTTGCCTTTTCCTGGGGCAACACTTGGGCATGATACTGATCGACACCCAGTTGCTGCGCCAGTTGACGTGTCGGTTCTTCGTGATCGCCCGACATGATATGAACTTCGAGACCGCGTTCTTTCAAAGCGTTGATGGTTTCAACCGCTTCGGGACGCAATAACGCGCTCAGTTCAATCGCCCCGACAAGTCGGTCATTCACCGCCACATAGATGATGGTTTGACCGCGTGCGTAGCATTCCGCCTCAATGCGTTCAAACTCGGCACTGATATCAATTCCACCTTGCTCTATAAAACGACGGCTTCCCACCTTGACAAGGTGGTTTTCAATCCGCGCGGCAATGCCATAACCCAGCTCATAATCCCCATGTTGAATGGCGGGAATTTCAATTTCTTGCTGCTTCGCTGCTTGGACAATGGCACGGGCAATCGGATGGGATTGGTTGATTTCGGTTGCCCCGGCAAAACGCAGAATCTCGTGTTCGGTAAATCCGTGCGCGGTGTAAATGCGCCAAACCGAAGGCTCTTCCAGGGTGAGGGTACCGGTCTTGTCAAAAACGACCGTATCCACTTCGTTAAGCAACTCAAATGAGCGGGCGTCCTTCACCAAGACATTCATCTGCGAAGCGAGGCTCAAATACGACATCATAGTTAGCGGAGCTGCATTACGAATAACTTCTGTGAAGTTCGATCCTAGCGCAACCACCAAACCACTAATGCCAAAGATTGGAAAGCTGACTACCCCTGCCACAATCAGTGGCATCGAGATGCGATCAAACATGCGGAGCATATCGGTTTGAATGCGACTTTCGTAGCTTGTGGTGTTCTCCAAGGTTTTGGCGATTTGGGCGGCAATGGTGTCTCCACCACTTCTTACAACCTGAATATCAATTTCACCCGCCAACACAATCGTGGCGCTCATGACTTCTTGGTCAACCGTGCGTTCCACTGGTTGGCTTTCTCCGGTGAGCATGCGCTGATCGACGCTAGCCGTTCCCTGAATGACCTTGCCATCCACTGCGATGAACTCCCCCATGCCAATCCGTAGGGTATCCCCAACTTGCACGTCTTCAATCGGTATCTGAACCACCCCGTCCTCACTGACTTTGCGGACGAGCACGCTTCGCCCCTCATACAAGTTGGCAAGTTGTTCGTAAGTGCGGGACTCTGCTTCATACAACAGGCGATCACCCACATTGAACGCCATACGCTCGGCAGAAAGTTGGACATTGAATCCGCCCGCCATTGTCGCAAAGGTGTAGACACTATCTACCAAGTTGGCAGAGGTGCGCTTCTCTTTGACCAGTTTTCGATAGGCAGCTTTGAACAACTCGCTACTAGCGTACAAGTTCAGTGGGACGCTTGCCAAGATAACCAGTGGCGCACCCGCTACTGTCCCCCCCACAGCCAGCGTGGTGGCAAGGAGAGAGGCGGCTAACTTGCGATTTGCAATTTCAACCGTCGGGGAAATATGATCCCCGGTGTGAATAGCATCTTCGGGGAGTGGGGTAATTGAAGATACTTTTTGAGCATCTGCTTTGATTGGAAATTGATTACGTAGGAAAGTTAGCACTTTGTTCACCTATGCTGGATAAATTGGACGAATCTGTTTCAACATTCCGTTGAGCCTCAGTGGAGCATATTAACGCCCTCAAAAAGGTATCGGACATCTGTTCCGCGATCGCCTGTCCGTTCAAGCGTCCCCCAGTCCGATACCAAACGCCCACCCAGTTGTGTGCCCCCATCATCGTCTTGACAAAGATGGGAACATCTACCGAGCGGAATTCACCGTCTTGGATGCCCTGAATGATGACTTCGCGAAAAAGTTGCTCAAACTGATCTCGGGTTTCAATGAGTAGCTCTAAACGATCTTGCATGCTTGCCGACCGTTCTTTTTGAAGCTGTTTGCGAATCCCTAATAGCGGACCCATTTCGTACACCAGAGCCGCCGCCACCGCCATCTGCTCGGTCAAGCTCACCACATGAACAGCAACCATCGCCCGCAGTTTTTCCTTGGCGGACAAGCTGGACTGTGCAATGGGCGACACGCGCGAAACAGCGTGATGCACTCCTGTTTCTAAAACCGCCAGAATCAACTCCTCTTTGTTACGGAAGTGGTAGTATAAACTGGCAGCGGTCAGCTCCACTTCAGATGCAATATCTTTCATGGTTGCCGCTTCGTATCCTTTTTGACTGAGAACTTCGGCAGCCGCTTTGAGGATTTCTTCTCGGCTAACCGTTTGATCTGCGGGTTTGCGAGCCAACTTCACCACTCCAACTTCTATAACAACAGCGACGACAAGGATCAAAGAGTTGCCTCTAGCACCTTAAGTTTAAGACAGATCACGGAAATTACAACTAGAATCTGCTGTTCACAACGCTTTCAATCGTCGCTACAATTTTAGGTCTTAATTCCTCAGCGGATAAGGGAGTTTATGAATTCACACCACTATTTTAACTATGATCTCATCTTTTTCGACTGCGACAGCACGCTTTCGACCATAGAGGGGATTGATGAGTTAGCAAAGCTGGCGGGCAAGGAAGCAGAGATCGCCGAACTCACCAACTTGGCAATGGAGGGCAAGATTGATCTGAGCGAAGTCTATGGCAAACGCTTGGCACTCATCCAACCCACACGCGCCCAACTGGTACAAATTGAACAACGCTACTGGGAAACACAGGTAGAGGATGCCAAGGCGGTCGTTGATGCCCTCCACTTCTTAAAGAAGCAGGTGTTTGTTGTCAGCGGTGGATTGGCACAACCCGTCAAGGGATTTGCCTATCGCTTGGGGATCGCGCCTGAACGGGTTCAAGCCGTCGAAGTGAACTTCAATGCGCTTTCGGGCGAATGGTGGCAATACCACGATCCAAGCAAACTTGCACAGCAAAAATTCATGGACTACTATGAGGGTCCGTTGACCATCTCAAGTGGCAAGCCCAATGTGGTTAATGAAATGTCACAAGGGTTGCACGGCAAACGCCTGTTCATTGGCGACGGGGCATCTGACTTGGCAACCCGTAGTGTGGTCGATTTATTCGTCGGTTTTGGCGGGGTGGTTGCGCGGGAGAATGTGCGCAAAGGCGCAGACGTGTGGTTGGAGGCGCAAAGCCTTGCCCCCATTTTGCCTATCGCCACAGGGGCGTTTGGCTATGCCCGCTGTGTAGGAACGGTTCATCAAGCTGTGTTTGAGCGTGGGATTGCCCTCACCCAAACCCATCTCTTTCGTATCCAAAATGAGAGCATTCAGAACGCATTTGAGGAGGCGTTCGCCCTACTATGACCATGACCCACTCTTTCCCCTGCCCACCGCAAGCCGTTATCTTTGACATGGACGGTCTCCTGGTTGATTCCGAGCGGTTATGGAAGATCGCAGAAACGCGCATTCTTGCCGAACGCGGTAAAACCTACAGCAAAGAACTGCATGCCCCGCTCATCGGTCGCGCAGTGAACGAATTTGTCGTTGGGCTAATTGAACGCTATGAACTGGATGATACGCCACAGGCACTAGCCAGCTTGCTGGAGGAACGTGTGTTAGAAGTCATCATTCAGGATACACGCCCCCAACCCGGCGCGGCAGAAATCGTTGAATGGGTGAGCGCACAAGGGCTGCCTTACGGCATCGCCTCCAGTTCCAGTCTTGCCGTCATCCATGCCACCATTGGAACGCAACGGATGTGGGATGATTCCTTTCCAGTGCGTTGCTCCGGTAGCGAAGTGGCAAAGGGCAAACCCGCCCCAGATGTCTACCTATTGGCGGCAGAACGTCTGGGCGTTGCGCCACAGGCGTGCATTGCCCTAGAGGATAGCCCCAACGGTTCGCGCGCGGCAGTGGCAGCAGGCATGACTTGTTTCGCCGTGCCAGACGTTTCCCATTCTCACCCGTCCGCCTTTGCGGACATTACCCCCTTTGTGTTCGCTTCGTTGCACGAGGCACTGAATGCGTTGAAGGGTTGCAATGCGCTATAAAGTTTTTGTTGCCACCGAGTTGACCGCCTTCAGTTTGTCATTACTCGAGCAGTCGGAAGACATCGAATGGGTGGTTAGCGCACCCAAGACCCGCGCGGTGCTTCAGCATATCACCGATGCCCACGCCATCATCGCCCGCGATGATGTGGAATTGCCACAGGACACCCTAGAACTTGCCCCCGCCCTCAAGGTGATTGGGCGTGTTGGAACGGGCATCACTGGCATAGATGTGGACTATGCCACACGGCGCGGAATCATCGTCACCCACACGCCCGATTCTACCGCTGTCCCCGCTGCCGAGCTTACCTTGCTACACATGCTCGCGCTATGTCGCCGTTTGCCAACAGTGCATCATGCTGTTCAAGATGGATGGTGGTTATTTGATCGTCAGCAGCAAGTGGGCAGTCAGTTGCACCGTAAGACGGTGGGGCTAATCGGCTTGGGGCGCGTGGGGAAGCAGGTTGCCCAACGTTGCCTAGCGTTCGGCATGACTGTTCTCGCCTATGATCCGTACCTTTCCCCCGAATCTCTCGCTGATTTACGGGTGACAATGGTCAGTTTAGAGGAGTTATTGGCACGGAGCGATTTCATCAGTTTGCATGTGCCCGCCACATCTGGAACGCAACACCTCCTGAATGCCGAACGGATCGCCAAGATCAAACAGGGCGCACGGGTGATTAACACCTCTGCCGGCACGGTGTGGGACGAACATGCCCTAGCCGATGCCCTCAAACAGGGGAAGCTCGCAGGCGTCGGGGTGGATGTTTACACGCAAGAACCCCCTTATAACAGCCCGCTGATCGGCTTGGCGAATGTCGTTCACACCCCCCACATTGGAGACAATACCCTAGAGGCAAATCAGGATATTTCGGTGCAAATTGTCCAGCAAGTGTTGGATGCCTTGCATGGGGTGGACTATCGCAATGTGGTTAACATGCCCCTGATGGGCTTCAACTACGAGGATACCAAACCGTATCTGCATTTAGGCGAACAGATAGGCAGGCTTCAATATGCCCTGCATCATGCCGTTTCGCCCACACGCATCCAACAGGTTGGCATTGAATGTCGCGGGGAAGAGATGAGCGACATGATTAAACCGCTGATGGTGGCTATGTTGAAAGGATTGCTAGAACCCGTGATGAGCCAACCGGTTAGCTATGTCAACGCTCCTATCCTTGCCGAAGAGCGCGGTTTACAAGTGACCCAAAAGAAAGGACTGAGCCACAGCGCCTTCAACAATGTGGTTTCGTGTCAGATTATTTGTGACGATGGGAAAGAGTTGGTCATCAGTGGCACGCTGCTTGACCAGCGCGAGCCATACATCACGCGCATTGATGACTACATTTTGAACTTCGTCCCACAAACGCACATGCTCATTTTGGGTAGCTATGACCAGCCGGGCGTGATTGGGCGTGTGGGGACGTTGCTGGCGAATGAAGGGTTAAACATTGCCAGTTGGTACACCGGGCGCGTTAAACCGGGAGGGAATACGCTCACCATCCTCAGCCTTGATGAACCGATTTCTGACCCCATCCTGGATTTGCTCACCGCACAAGAATTCATTCGCCATGCCACCCGTGTTGAACTTTAAGCGCTATGAGCCATTCTGGGCGGGGGTGTGGATGCTCGCCCTAGTGGGCTATGCGCTAATTGGGGTGGCTTCTGCCCCTTTTCACGGGGATGAAGGGATGCAAGTCTATGCAACACTTGACTATTACACCGCCTTCGTGGAACGTCACCCACAAGACCTGCTCACCAACCCACCCTACATCATTGATAGTCGCCCCCACTTACGCTTGATTAATGGTAGCCTTCAACGTTATGGCGCGGGCTTGGCATTCGCTATAGCAGGTTATACCGTTGAGGATTTGCCGAATGCTCCCGGCTGGAATTGGGGCTTGAACTATGATGAGAACGTCGCGGGGGGGTGGCTTCCCCAAACAGACATGCTCAATATTGCGCGTGGGGTCTCAGTGGGATTCTTCATGATGAGCATGGTCGTGATGGGGGGGATCAGTTGGTTATCTCGTAGTCGCATCATCTTTTACACCGCCACCACCCTCTACGCGCTCCATCCCGTCGTGCTATTGAATAGTCGGCGTGCCATGATGGAAGGCTCGCTGTTGTGCTTTGGGTTGCTCACCGTGTGGGTGATGCTCCTCATGGTTGAGCGCTTGCAGCGTGTCGGCTTGCCCAGCTTATGGCAATGGCTTGGGCTTACCGTTGTAGCCGGCTTGACCCTCGCCAGCAAACACACAGGGGCGATCTTCTTGGTAGCCTGTTGGACATCGCTCGCGGTGGCTTTTGCCCGCCAAGTGCGGCACCATCCCCAGCGTGGCATACTCGGCTTAGGGGGATTAGGCTTGAGTGGTGTGGGGGCAATCGTCCTGTTTTGGGCACTCTCCCCCGCGTTGTGGAACGCACCATGGGCACGCTTCCAAGACCTAATGGCTACGCGCAATGAGTTGCTCAACATTCAGGTGAGCATTGATCCGTTTGCCCCAACTTCGCTGTGGGAGCGTGCGCTCGCGCTCCTTCAAGCTCCCTATCTCACGCCCGTGATGTATTTTGAACTCGACACATGGACAAGCGCATCCGCCATCCAAACGCAGATCCAACGCTACACCCAATCCGCGTGGGCAGGCTACCCATTAGAGCATGGCGTGGGGTTGGTGTTGACCGTGCTGGCAGTGTGGGGATTAGTTGGCTTGTTCCAACATGCGTCCTCCTACCGCCTGAGCATACTGATCTGGTTGGGGTGGACTTGTTTGGCATTGATGTTGAACCCGCTACCGTGGCAACGTTACTACCTGCCCTATATCCCCATTTGCATCCTGTTGAGTGCGCTTGGAGTAGACCGAATTGCAAAAGAGAGTCCAACTTTCTTGATTGCCAACCACAGGCAAGAGAAAGCCCACAATAAATAGGCACCGTTTTGCGCGGCTTCTGGCTAAGTTTGCCTCCCACTCGATTTCAGCCTGTTATATTTTAGTCAATTTCCATAACAACCCAATCGCCTTGAGTAAACTTAATAGGTATCCTATAATGGCGGTTATCCAGTGTCTTAAATGAGCTGATTCGTATTCAGCTCATGATCGTCTAGGTGTAATTTGGAACTTTGCAATAGTTCAACAGGGTGACGTTGACGCATGTTTAACAGCAACGAGTTGTTTTTTCCGTTCTCCATCATTTCGCACCTAAAAACTGCCTACGATGATGAGTGGTATAGGCTCGTTAAAACACTTGAGCAGCTCCCTGAAAGCCACCCAGATGTTCTCGCTTTCATCTTGATGATGAGTAAAATCAATGGTTGTGTCACCTGTGACACGGATAGGTTTCGTGCGTTGAAAGGGTGTTTGGCGTGTAGTTTTCAAACCCTGCGGCGGATGAAGGATGGGCGAGAAAAGATCATGCTGCTGTTGGAAGAAAGTCGCACAGAAATTGCAACCTTCATGGAGCAAAACCCACGCTTTACGCCCCCAGCTCCCAACCCAAAATGAATCCGTTGACAATACGTTATTGACGCTTTTTACAATCTATGTTAGACTCTTATTCCAGCGGACGCATTGCGTCCGCGTTATTTGTGTACCATGTTGAGTGTATAAGGAAACCAGACAATCAGTTCAGAATTTCGCATCAACGAAGAAATCCGCGTACCAGAAGTGCGGCTCATTGACCAAAATAACGAAAATGTCGGTGTAATTTCTACTAGACAAGCCCTTGCCATGGCTGAAGAACATGAACTTGATCTTGTTGAGGTTGCTCCAACGGCTACACCGCCTGTTTGTCGTATTATGGATTTCGGCAAGTTCCGCTACGAAAAAGAGCGACGGGAACGAAAAGCCAAGAAACAGCAGAAAATAGTTGAAGTCAAGGAAATTCGCCTTCGCCCCAAGACTGATGACCATCATTTAGGGTTCAAGGTTCGCGATGCCCGCAAGTGGATTGCGGACGGGATGAAGGTACGCATTCAGATTCGCTTTCGTGGGCGCGAAGTGACCCATGCCGACATCGGCTTGGATCGTCTGAAAGAGATTATCGAAGAGATGAAAGACGTTGCGGTAGTTGAGCAAGCACCTAACCTTGAGGGCTACAACTTAACAGCGGTGTTGGCTCCTATACCTGATAAGAAAAAATAAGCTGGAGAGCAGACAGTGGGTAAGAAATACAAACTGAAGACACACAAGTCTACAGTCAAGCGGTTCAAAGTCACGGGCAGTGGCATGGTAGTACGTACAAAGGGTGGCAAAAGCCACTTCCGTCGTCGCACATCTAAACGTGTTAAGCGGCTACTCTCGAAGACGTTAGCGGTAACGAACAAGAAGGAAGCAAAGCGCATCAGAATGCTTGCGCCCTATCTTGCTAAGTACAAGACGCATCCACCTGCCTAAAGCATTTTATTCAGTTGAGTTGATTTTTTTGCACCCAGAGCGTTGTCTTTGTTCTGGGTGTTTGTTCTATAGGAGGCAAAATCATGCCAAGAGTCAAGACCGGTTTTGTGCGCCGTCGTAAGCACAATAAAGTCAAGAAGTTGGTCAAGGGTCAATGGGGTTCACGCGGTCGCCTTTGGAAGCGTTCCAAAGAAGCGATGATTAAGAGTTTGTTCTATAGCTACCGTGACCGTCGCCAAAAGCGTCGTCAGTTGCGCACGCTGTGGATCGCTCGTATGAACGCCGCTGCTCGTGTTCATGGGCTAACCTACAGTCGTTTGATTCACGGCTTAAACCAAGCGCAAATTGAGATGGATCGTAAGATTTTGTCCAACCTTGCCATTCAAGACCCCCAAGCCTTCGCACAGGTCATTGCCGTGGTTAAGCAAGCCCTTGCTTAACCGACGCGCCGCGGTGTCAATTTCAGGGTGGGGACTCCCCACCCTAACCCTCCATTAGATGATAACCAGCTCACACAACCCCAAAATCAAACAAGTCAAGTCACTCATCAACAAGTCGCGCCAGCGTGAAAAGGAACAGTTGTTGGTCTTGGAGGGGCGACGCTTATTGATGGACGCGCTCAACAGTGGCATTGAGCCTCATCTCATCTTGCATAGTGCAGAGGCAGACATCTCTTGGCTTGATGATCTAGTCCCCCCACATTGGATCGAGTCTGTGGATGCTGGGCTATTCGATGAGCTGGCGGAAACGCAACACACGCAAGGGGTTTTAGGAATATTCCCTTTCCCCACGCTCGTTGCCGCCCAATTAGAGCGGGTTTTGTTGCTGGATGGGATTCATGATCCGGGTAACTTGGGGACCATCATCCGCACCGCATCGGGCGCGGGGGTGGATGCCGTCATCCTTACCCCGGATTGTGTGGATGTTTATAACCCGAAGGTGCTGCGGGCAGGCATGGGGGCACACTTTCGCGTGCCAATTTTGCGTTGGAACTGGGAACAGCTCCACGCCACAAATTATCCTCGCGTTTATCTAGCAGATTCCATTGGCGAGCAACCTTATACCCGTGTGGCTTGGCAGTCCCCGTGGATGCTCATCATTGGGAATGAGGCGCACGGTGCAAGCGAAAATGCCCGCCAACTAGCCACCCAAACCATTTACATCCCCATGTCCAATGCCACTGAATCGCTCAACGCTGCCATCGCTACCGCTGTGATTGTCTTCCACGCCATCCAGCAGGGTGACTAACCCGCCACCCTACTGATGGTGGTTTAACATTTGTCTACATGTTGAGCGTATAGCCTAGCAAAGCGTGAGCAGCTTCTTTGATCGCTTCGCTTAGGGTGGGGTGAGCATGCACGTTATGCGCAATCTCTTCCGCCGTCAGTTCAGCAGAACGCGCCAATGTGAGTTCGGGGAGCAATTCGGTGACGCCCACACCGATCATGTGTGCGCCCAATATCTCGCCATATTGCTTGTCACTGATGATCTTCACAAAGCCGGTCGATTCATTCAAACCCAGTGCCTTGCCGTTGGCTTGGAAGGGAAACTTGGCAACCTCTATGTCGTATCCCTTATCACGCGCTTGTTGTTCGGTATACCCGAAACTCGCCACCTGCGGTTGGCAGTACGTGGCGCGGGGCATCATGATGAAGTCCAACTCATGGGGATGCTGACCCGCAATCACTTCAGCAGCGATCACGCCCATCGTTTCGGCAACATGTGCCAACATTAACTTAGCGGTGACATCACCAATTGCGTAAATGTGGGGGACGCTGGTGCGCATGTGACCATCAATTTGTACCGCGCCACGTTCGGTCAATTGAACGCCCGTATTTTCCAACCCATAGCCTTTGGTGTTGGGACGGAAGCCAATCGCCATTAACACTTTATCGGCTTCTAATACGTGTTGCTGACCGTCCTTGCTGACCGTGACTTTGAGCGTTGTACCGCTTTCATCAATGGATTCCACGCGCGTGCTCATCATCAACTTAACGCCCATCTTCTCGTAAACTTTCATCAACTCGCGCGAGACTTCTTCGTCCTCGTTGGGCAACATCCGATCCATGAATTCCACGATGGTCACTTGCACGCCATAGTTCGCCATCACATAGCCAAACTCTGTACCAATCGCGCCTGCCCCAGCAATGATGATGGAAGAGGGCAAATTATCTTGCATGATTTGCGTTTCGTAGGTGACAACCCGATCACTCAACTGGATGCCGGGGATGATGTTATCCGTCGAGCCTGTCGCCAGAATCAAGTTCTTGAAGGTGATCTGTTCCGTCCCGCCCGCGTTCAATGCCACTTCCACATGATGGTCATCTTGTAGCGTTGCCCATCCTTCAAAGGTGTCGATCTTGTTCTTCTTCATCAAGAACTGTACACCCTTCACCAAGCGCGTAGACACTTGACGACTACGCTTGAACGCTTGGCTATAGTCCATCTTGACCGCGCCCTCAAATTGAATGCCATAGGTCTTAGCCTCTTTGGTGACAATATGAGCAACTTCGGCATTGTGCAACAACGCCTTAGAGGGAATGCAACCCACATTCAAGCACACCCCACCCCAATACTTCTTTTCAATGATGGCGGTTTTGAATCCTAATTGACTAGCGCGGATGGCAGCAATGTATCCACCGGGACCTGCCCCCAGCACCACTACATCATATTCTCTTGTCATGTGACTTCGCTCCAATTGTTTAACATGGTGAACGGGTTGTATTATAGCAGTTTCTTCACACCACCTAAACTTGGGATTAGAAAGATTCACGGAATCTAGCCCCTCTAAACTTTATCTCACTTGAACTACCAAAGGATGATAACACCATGTCACTTGATCTCTCGCCACTTTTGAACGGGTTGAAATGGGGCGAATACGCCACAACCCACCAAGTTACCCCTGTGCAACTACACGAAACGACGGTCGCGCTATATGCTACTGTACGGGAGCTACTGGCAGATTGCATCGACGCGCACATCACCTTCATGCCAATTGACCCTCACGCGAAAGACCCCGACGCAAAACCGGGCGAGGAGAACATTGGTTGGGGCTTGGGACATTTGGTCGCGCATGTCACCGCCACCAACGAAGAAAATGCTTGCATTGCGTCGATCTTGGCGCGGGGCATTGAGTTTAACGGTCGCTTGCGCTTTGAGACCGAATGGCAAACCATCACCACAGTTGAACAAACACGACAGCGCTTGAACGAGAGCGAGCGCATGGTTTTGGCTTACTTGAACGCCTTCCCCGATTCCCCCAATTCCGTCATCCTACGCCAGTTCACCTCTGAAAAAGCACAAGCGTACTTTGGAGACTTGAACGGCATTGCTAACTTCCTATTGGGGCTTGGGCACATGAACGAACATCTCGCCCAGTTCCGTGAAGTCAAGCGTCAAGCACTCGAAGCGCACCCCATCGCTTCATAAAACTTATAATTGACAAACGAACAGACCGCGTGTTACGCTCTTGAGCACAGCAGTAGAAACTGATTAAGATGACCATTCATCATTTGAACTCAATTCAAGGCGTGTAACCCCCTCCCGACTTTGTAGATTCAAAAGGCGCGGACGTTGGTTTGCGCCTTTTTTGTTGCTGAAATCTCAAGTACACGCACAAGGAGTGCCTTAATCATGGTGAATATGAAGCCTAGCCTACCCAAAGGGATGCGCGATTTCTTGCCGTCAGATATGCTCAAGCGTGAGTATGTCTTCGGCGTGGTGCGTGGCATCTTTGAGCGGTACGGCTTTGAACCGCTACAAACCCCCACCCTCGAACGCCGAGAAACCCTATTCGGCAAATATGGCGAAGACGCAGAAAACCTGATTTACAGTGCCA